>DATMMJ010000114.1:0-5304 GCA_035569795.1 Puia sp.
TTGCAATATCTGTTTTGTGCTTGCTATTCTCATTCAATGGATGCCCAGTCCATTAAAGGGAGATATCATCGCGACTACCGTTATTCTGGGCTATCTGTTTGCCGCTGTGGTGAACCTTGTAATAAACATTTGGTGTGCTATATTAGTTCTTTCGGGCAACGCAAAAAATGCAGTGCCCGTCTGGCTTATGGTTACCAATTTTTTATTTTTGATCCCCGAATTAATACTTCTATTGAAGTGATTCTTAAAGCACGGTACAATTTCATGGAAAAGACATAGAGCCACCAACTACCACGGACAATCTAAACCAGAGGTTTCTCCATCACAAAATCGTTCATGAAATAATCATGGCCGATTTCGATATCCTCTTCACGGGTAACGGAAAAGCCTAAGCGCTCATAAAACAGCCTTGCTTTGTTAGTACGGTTTACGTTCAGTTGAAGGACAGTTGCATTTTTACCCCTGATATCACGTACAATAAAATCGATGATCGTCTTGCCGAGCCCCTTTCCTTGCTGGTTTGGGAGTATATATATTTTATGGAGTTTGTACACGCCTGGATTTTTAATACATGAATAAGATGCAAATCCAAGGAGGCTGTCCCCTGCTTCAATTAAAATAAAAACATGTTTGAGATCAACCATTTGATTTTTAAGGGAGCTGGAACTGTAAAACAAGTTCATCATATAGCCAATCTGGGCCTCAGATAGAATGTCTTTATATGTCTCTGGCCAAATCTTTTGGGCGAGAAGTTGGACGCTGTGGAGATCCTCCATTTTTGCAAATCGGATTGAAATGGCAGTAGCCGTCACGAAAGGTTCTTTTTTAAAATTGGCAAGGAGTGTATTCTCATCGAAATGGTTTATAAAAGGAAAAAGTGCCAAGTGCAAGCATGGGTTCATCTCCTGGAGAATCTCCATAGCAATAGATTTCATCATATTTCGAAAGGTCGTAGGCTGCCTCAATCCTATTTACTTTTTCTTGGCCATGGCAATTTTCCCCATCAATCATCCCTGTTAGTCTTTCGTTTTTAACCTCGAGCATGGTTGCTATCAATTGCACATCCATTTCTTCTGCCCACGTCAAAAGCCAGTTTTTTGCCGAAGCTGAAACGACGACAACGTCGGTTCCAATTTTTTGTAGTTTTTTTATTTCCAGTAATGCTTTCGGGCGTATTAATGAGGGCAGCACACTGGATGCGAACCGATCGCACTGCAACTGGAAAAATGATAGTGGTGTTTTGTTAAAAAAGAATTTCAGCACTTTTTGCTTGGCAGTGCTGTTGGGAATTATTTTTAATTTATATGCAATCAAATAAGGAACATTGATCAAAAAGCCGATATAAAAAAGAAAACGACCTTTCTGGTATTTTATTAGCTCTAGCAAAGTGTCTTTGGTCGAGATGGTACCGTCGAAATCGAAAAAAGCAATACGGCGTTTCACAGCTTCATTTTTTTAAATACGGATTCGGGGATGTTTTTAATAATGAGCATGATCCACCGCCACATCCATTTGACATATACCGTGTTTTTTTTTCTTTTCACTGCATCATACACGGTATTCGCCACCTCAGACGGCTTCGCTGTAAGCGACTTTGGTAATGCCAATTCTTCCGTCATTTTTGTGTATACAAAGCCCGGTTTCACGCTCACTACATGCACATTATCTTTAAAGAGTTTATTTCTTAAGCCAGACAGATATGCTGAGAATCCGGCTTTCGCGCTGCCATAAATCAGTTTGCTTTGCCTGCCTCTTTCACCAGCAACGGAACTCACGCCTGCGATGGTTCCTTGTTTTTGAGAGATGTAGTATTTTGCAACAATATTCAGAATTGAAACCGCTCCCGTGTAATTCGTGTCAATCATCCGCTCTGCAGTTGCAAAGTTTTCAAATGCCCTCTCTTCATCTTCCATCACGCCAAACACACAAATGGTTGTTTCGGGCTTTGGTGCAAGGGAATCAAAAAAAGCCTGATGCGTTGAAAATGCCAGTGCGTCAAATGCATAAAGGGTGCAATCCACACCATAGCGGACTTGAATATCTGATTGTAGTGGCTTTAGTTGCTCTATATTCCTCGCAGCGAGCTGGACATTATACTGATTGGATGCAAATTTTTTTGCTATCGCTATTGCCATGTCCGAGCCTGCTCCCAAAATTAACACAGTAGGCATGAAGGGTCTAATTTTTCGTCAAATGTAACCGGTCAGATTGAATGGAACGGATTTTTCCCGCAGGATTGTATTTGTTCACTATTTCTTTGAACTTGCCTAATTCGGGATACCCTGCCACCAGCACTTCCGGTTTCATACGTGCATCTTTGCTCATGTACAGTCGGCCGCCATATTTCAAGACCACTTGATCCAGTTCGTCCAAAAATGCAAACAGCCCGTCGCGCACCGGGAAATCGAGCGCCAGGGTATATCCTTGCTTAGGGAATGAAATAATGCTTTGCTGATCGCCAAAAACTTTCAATACGGCAAGGAAAGAGC
This sequence comes from Puia sp., assembly GCA_035569795.1. GTDB lineage: Bacteria > Bacteroidota > Bacteroidia > Chitinophagales > Chitinophagaceae > Puia. The sequence continues at coordinate 2,490 of DATMMJ010000114.1, forward strand.
CAAGACCTTTGTCACTGATGTGCTGGAGGATTTCTATCAACCCCTGTTTTGCATCCAGAGGCAGGACAAACTGGTATTGAACAAAACCTTTTTTGCCATAGCCGCGGTTCCAATGCAGTATCGCATCCAAAGGATAGAAAAAGGGCTCATAAGAAACCGTATTGTTCAGTTCTTTCTTTGTATTTTTTGTATAATAAAGAAAATTGAATGTTTTAACGGTAAAGGAATTAAGCACCCAGGAAGGAAGGTTAAATGGAAAAGTGATCTGTTTTTTCTTTGGAAGTTGCAACGGAGCCTGCTTTTGTTTTTCGTTCAGGTCGCTTGCGGTTGCATGCTCACCCAGGATTAAAATGCTCCTACCAAAATTTTTTCCTTTTTTAAGGCAATCAATCCAGGCAACGGAATAGGTGAAGTGTTTGTACTGATCAAATAAACGGATAACTTCCTCCAGGTTTTCTGCTTTTATCTGCTTTTGTCGGATATAGGAAGATTCAATTTTCTTTAGTCTGAATTTTACGCGAGTGATCATACCCGTTAGGCCCATTCCACCACAGGTTGCCTCAAACAGGTCGCTGTTCAGCTGTGGTGAACATGTAATCGTTTCACCTCCCGCCAGAATAATATTCATTTCGGTAATGTGATTAGAGAATGAACCATCCACATGATGATTCTTTCCGTGCACGTCGCTTCCTACTGCCCCGCCTACCGTAATAAATTTTGTCCCGGGTGTTACAGGTAAAAACCATCCTTTAGGAACGATCACTTCCAGCACGCTATCAAGCGTGAGTCCACTCTGACAATCAAATATCCCGTTTTCTACGTCGAAGGAAAGAATTTTATCATATTTCAAAGTAGAAATGGTTTTGGCGCCCAGCGACGCATCGCCGTAGCAACGGCCATTGCCACGTGGGATGAAGCCATCACTGTCTTTAATAAGCTCTTTCAACTGATCCTCGAACCCGAAGCTTTTTTCATCGCTCTCCATCACGGGGTAATTCCCCCAGTTTGCTATCTGTTTTTTCATTTTTTTTCAGCAATTAGAATCCTAAAATAATATTATCATATTGGTGACTTTTTACCCGAGGCAGATCAATGCGTGCTTTGATTCTTGAAAATCACAATGTCTCTTAGATATAAAATCACATAAAAACTCGCTACCCACATCAAGATCGTCAATTGTATGAACCGGTCCTTGTATAAAATCTCTGTTGGTGAGCCGGATTTCTGCTGGACAAAAGTGATCTGCAAATAACGCATGATGCCTGCAACTACAAACAGGCTGGTATAATACAGCCGGTAGGCATGCAACCGAATGTAGGTTTCTGTGTCCACAGTGTATAAAATATAGGTAACGATGATGATTGCACAGAAAAGCCCGAGCATGGTGTTTAGAAAATCCAGGTTATAGCCCTTCACAGACTTACGCATATCCATCCCGGTGGATATTTTTAAAAGGATATCGTCTCGCCGCTTGGCAATAGACATAAACAGCGCCAAAAGGAAAGTCATGATGATCAGCCAGTGGGACGTATCTGTATTGGTGATGCTCGCACCGGCCCTGACTCTTAGCACAAACCCAGCTGACAATATTAGTATATCAAGTATGGCTATATTTTTAAGCCCCAGAGAATAGGCGAGGTTCATGAAAAAGTAAATGCCGGTTACAAAGAGGAATTTAAAGCTATGGTCAACCAAGTAGCCAATCACCGTGCCACAGATGATCAAAAATACACAGATGAAAATGGCTGCATTTTTTTTCACCATACCTGAGGCAAGCGGCCGTTTGGATTTTTCCGGATGCTTCCTATCGTCCTCAATATCCCGGTAGTCATTAATGATATAAATGCTGCTTGCAAAACAGCAAAAAGCCACAAAGCCGCCAATCAGCAGAAATATTTCCTTGGAATTAAAAAAATTGCCGGCAAAGAAGGAAGGAATGAACAAGAAGAGGTTTTTTGCCCAGTCTTTAGGGCGCAACAGCTTAATGTAATATTTCATTGTGATTGATAAGGCCGCAAGATACAATACAAAACCTTTAGGTGCAAGTCGTTGAGGGATTCAGCATTGTTACCATTTTATTGTCACTAGTGCAGTCTTACTATGTTTTAAATTGGGCTAAATGAAAGGCTAACCTGCTCGCAGAATTTCTTTTTTGCAATTCATGCTATCTGGATGTCATTATTTCCAGACTCTGGGGGTGCAGGAGATATAATGATCAAAGTTGCAGAGGCAATTTGCAAAAAACCAGGGATGGATGGCAACATTCAGTTGAAATAGTCATTATTTAACCCTACACTATTGGGTGCCGAGGTATCATTTGAACTTACATTCAATCTGCACTGTATCCGTACGTAAGCTGTACCAATAGCGGACAGTTCCCGGTTATTTTATAATCATAGAGCATTGATTGATAAAATTTTAAAAAGCTGGCATTGTCTTGGCCTGAACAATAGGAAAAAATAATTTTTTTAGCCTAACGAAATTTCTCCGGCCGTGTTTATAAATTATCTCAAAACCGCTTTCCGCAGCCTACTCAAAAATAAAGGTTTCACCACCCTCAATATATCGGGCCTGACCTTGGGTTTCGCGACCTGTCTACTAATCGTCTTTTATGTTCTTGACGAACTGAGCTATGACCGGTACAATGAAAAAGCCGATCGCATATACAGGATCAACAATCTGATCAAGTTTGGGGGCAACGAGAATGTCTATGCCTCTTCGCCTGCGCCGGCTGCCCAGGCTATGAAAAGCGACTTTCAGGAGATCGAGCAGGTGGTTCGGTTAGAGAATGCCGGGAGGATGCGGGTGAAGAAAG
>DATMMJ010000115.1:0-6405 GCA_035569795.1 Puia sp.
AATTTCAGTTTTAGCCCTATCCTGGACGAGCGTGGGACCAGAGAAGCTGTGCTGATAATCGGTCATGAATCCACTTTTCAGCCGCCAACAGGTGCCCTGATTGATGAGGGCAGGCACCAGTTAAAAAAGATAAACGAAGAGCTCAAGAAAAGCGAGGAGAGATACCATCTCATGGTTGACGAAGTGCAGGATTATGCCATACTGTATTTGAACAGGGAAGGCATTATAGAAAACTGGAACAAAGGAGCTGAAAAAATAAAGGGCTATACCGCACAGGAAATCATTGGAAAAAATTTCCAGGTTTTTTATACTGAGGAAGACAAAAAAAATAAGTTGCCGCAAAAACTATTGCAGGAAGCCGCTACGTTGGGAAAAGCAACGTACGAAGGCTGGAGGGTTCGAAAGGATGGATCTTTATTTTGGGGAAATATTGTTCTCACTGCACTGCATGATGAACAAAAAAATGTGATTGGGTTCTCAAAGGTAACCCGCGACCTCACGGACAAGAAAGAAGCAGATGACAAAATAAAGATCAATGCAGAGCACCTTGAGCAAAAAAACAAAGAACTGGAAAAAATGAATGCAGAGCTTGAATCGTTTGCATATCTATCTAGCCATGATCTGCAGGAACCACTTCGCAAAATTCAAACTTTCGCCTCTTTGATTGCTGAAAAAGAACTGCAGAGGCTATCCGAAAATGGAATGGGATATTTTAGGCGCATGGAGTCGGCAGCAAAAAGGATGCAATTGCTGATTAACGATCTGCTTTCTTATTCGCGTACCAGCACAGCGGTGAGTACATTCGTGCATATGGACCTGAGAGAAATCATCGCTGAAGTAAAAAATGAACTGAAAGAAACACTGGAGGAAAAAAATGGAATCATTGAATCAGAAGGAGATTGCAAGGTCAATGTCATTGCTTATCAATTCCACCAACTGATGCTAAATCTGATTGGGAACTCGATTAAATTTTCAAAACCCGGAATACCTCCACTGATTCAATTGAAATCGGAAATAGTGAGCAGCGAAGAAGCAGGGGTTCTTGACCTGCTTCCGCGAAAATTGTATTGCCACTTCACTGTCACAGACAATGGTATTGGCTTTGAACCTATATATGCTGACCGCATATTTCAGGTATTCCAACGTCTCCACGGCAAAGGCCAATATGAAGGCACGGGTATTGGACTTGCGATTGTCAAGAAAATTGTAGATAACCATCACGGCGTTATCAGGGCCACTGGTGAACCCGGCAAAGGCGCAAGATTTGATATCTATTTTCCCGCGTAAAAAACATTCCTGCTTCAAAAAAAATGCACTTTTAATTTAAGCCGGTTTGATGCCCTCTGGTATCAATTTTCGGTTATCCAAAACTGTTAATAGTACCTGAATGCTGAATTCATTATGAGAGGATTAGAAAGGAGCTAAAGTGACAATATGCATTATCGTTTGAGTAAGATTTGGCATCATTCTACGCATCCGCATCATTGTTCGGGGTAAATCCGCCACAGTACTTCTTGGATGAGCCCTATTATTTACAGGCAGGCTTTTTGAGTCTGGATCATTAAAGAAATAGACTATCAATTAAAATCATTATTATGGAAACTACAACGGAAACCGTCGAAATTTTGAATGATCTTGTGCAGATCAACAACGACCGGATTGAAGGTTATAAGCGTGCAGCGGGGGAACTTGACAGCAACGATTCGGCTCTGAAAACATCGTTTTTGAATATGATTGCGGAAAGCAAGGTGATAAAAAGCACGCTGGCAGAAGAGGTGCTTGCCTCCGGGGGTGAAGTGGAAAATGGGACTACAGGAAGGGGAAAGATATATCGCGCATGGATGGACGTGAAAGCCATATTCACCGGGCATAACCGGCAAACTGTTTTATCCAATTGCGAAGCGGGCGAAGATGCAGCTCAGCAAGCATATACGCAAGCGCTGAATTCAGATGATCTGCCAAGATACCTGAGGGAAATGCTTGTCGGCCAACAGGCATCGCTCAGGAAGTCGCACGATAAAATCAAATCATTAAGAGATGCTCACCTATAAGCCATTCATTTCTTTTATTGCTTTAGGACGAATCATCGCATTTAAAGATTGAAAATACAACCATAAAATAAAGCGGCTGCTACTATAATAAAGAGAGCCATTAAAATCAAATGCGTATACGATTTCATCACTGGGTATATTTAACTAGATTGTAAAATGATCATGTGGGTCAATTAACCCCACTTAACCGTGTAGCTCCGCAATTTCAAATACTCATATAATTGTTTGTTTTTTTCTGCTGGCTGGTGTATGACAGTACACCTATTTTTATTTTTTTACTGTCGCTTCAATTTTTTCTGCGGCCCTCAGGTGCATATTAATTGCATCTAAAGTGTGTGTTGCAAAATCTCTGATGTCAGCATCAGATCCTTTCTTTATTTCATCTTCGAACAAAGACGCTGCCTTCTTATGGCCACTTACCATCATTTCCATATATGCTTTGTCAAAATCACGACCCGTTTTTTTTCGTAGCTCACTCCATTTATCCTGCTGGTCTTTTGACAGGCCCGTTGATAATATAATATGTTTGGTTGCAGCAATTGATTTCAATTTATCTCCTGACTCCGTATGATCCTTGACCATCATAGCGCCGAAATCCTTCACTTCTTTACCTTCGCCATTTTGCCCGGCTATCCTGCCGAGCTCAACTTCCACTTTGCCAATATTTGCAGCCTCTACGGCAAATTTCGCGTCAGCTTCGTTCACCGATGCTGCCAGCCTGGATGTGTCCCCTGTTTGTTTAGCGGTATCCATATTTGCCTTATTGCTGTCCTTCGCTGCCTGCACACTATCTGCGGCCTCATTACTATTATTGCTACTACAACTAAACGTAAAAAACAAAACTGCTGCATACAGATAATTTTTTGCTCTCATAACGTTGTTATTTGATAAAAAAATAGTGTTGCACACTAACCACTTTCAAACCATATGCCAATGAATTCCGGTTCCGGCGGTACTCGCACCTGAGAGTGGAAAAGCCCAAACTGGAGCCTGGTGGAGTATCCTAAAGGAAAACATACCTCAGGCAAATAGGCTTGTGCGAGCCCTAATTTTAGGTTGGGGATTAAAATCGGCACGATTATTTTACTTGCAAATAAAAAATAGTACAATGAAAGCAATATGGTCAGGTGCAATAGGCTTTGGTTTAGTTAACATACCCATAAAGATATATAGCGCGGTGGAGGAAAGTAGTCCAGACCTGGACATGCTGGATAAGAAAGATCATGCAAGGATAAGATTTAAGCGGGTCAATGAAACCACGGGCAAGGAAGTTGCCTGGGAAAATATAGTCAAGGGTTATGATTTCGATGGAAAGTATGTTGTCCTCAGCGATGAAGATTTTGAAAAAGCAAGCCCAGTAAAAAGTAAGATCATTGAGATCAGCGAATTTGTAAATGAAAATGAGATCGAAAGCCTTTTTTTCGAAGTGCCTTATTTTCTTGAACCGCAAAAAGCGGGTGAAAAAGCGTATGCGCTTCTCCGAGAGGCATTGAAAAAATCGCGTAGGGTGGGAGTCGGAACCTTTGTGCTGAGAAGCAAAGAAAGTTTATGTGTGTTAAAGCCTATGGGCAACGTGATTGTGCTTAATAAGATCAGGTTTGCTCAAGAGATTAGGAATGTGAAGGATCTGAACATTCCAGAGCGTCAGCCTATAAAAAACGAAGAACTTAAAATGGCGATCTCACTCATTGACCAGCTTAGCTCCCGATTTAATATTGCCAAATACAAAGACACCTATTCAGATGAATTGATGAAGATCATTAAATCCAAAGCAAAAGGGAAAAAGATTACGTTACCGGCGCTGCGAGTTGTCCATAACAGTACAAAAGACCTGATGGGGCAGCTCAAAGCCAGCCTGAATGCAAAAAAGAAAAAAGCTTCATGATTTTTTTATTTCTTCCCGATTTTGCCGTTTAGAAACTTTGGCGGGTTACGTCTGCACATCCAGTTGTAGAAATTTATTCTCAATCATATTCCCTTAATAAAAAAAATCCCCAATTTTTCGTTGCATGTCTGGGGATTGATTGTTTCCTAGAATTTGGTATTTCATTTGAATAGTTAATATTCAAATCTTTCAATATGGATTCTTATTTACCCTTACATTTTTTGCAAGAAAAAATCCACACACTGCAAACTGCATTATTTTTCTGCATGTCTGAATCTGTATTAAAGTTTCCGGTTTCGGTGATCAGGGTCGTGAAGGTGGATGACGCGGGCCAGATATGGTTCTGCATTCCTACGTCTGTTCAGCCTTTACAACAATTTGGGGAAGGGTTTTATTCGATGCTTCAATTTTTTCGCAAAGGCGAAAATTTTTATTTGAAGATTCAAGGCAAGGCATTTATCATACATAATGAGGAGCAAATAAATAATATTCATTTTTTGCCAAGTCAAGTTAAAAATGCCATTATCTCCGGCGGCACCGCTCTTGTTAAAGTGCAAATTCAATTTGCAGATTATTTTGAGAGCCAGCCTCTTGGTAAAAGGACAGAAAGGAAGAACTTTTCCTCTCATGTATACAATCTTTTTTTTAAACCTTATCAACCACCGCTGAAGTCTCAGCGCATATTTCTTATACCGGTTAATTAGATATTTAATTTTTAGCAAACAAAAACCATGGAGCGAGCCAAGGTTATTAAGCTATCGCACAAGAGATTTCTCGAAGCCGATAAGGATTATAGGAAAGCGGCGCTCTCAGCCAACCTGCATTATGTGAAAGTGACTGAACCTGGTATTGCAAGAATAAAAAGGGGGAAAGGGTTTCGTTATATTCTTGAAGGCCGAGCTGTAAAGGAACCCGACCAAATTGCCAGGATTAAAAGGCTTTCGATCCCGCCGGCATGGGAAAATGTATGGATCTGCAGCGTAGAGAATGGCCATATTCAAGCAACAGGAATCGACTTCCGCAAACGCAAACAGTACCGGTATCATTCACTTTGGAGTGTTTTGAGAAATGAAACCAAATTTCATCGTTTGTACGAATTTGGCAAGATACTTCCGCAACTTCGCCTGAGAATGGAAAAGGATATTTCTTGCAAGGAACTTACTCAGGAGAAAGTCTTAGCTACCGTACTTTGCTTAATGGAACGCACCTATATACGGGTAGGTAATATTGAGTATGAAAAGGCAAATGGTTCCTATGGCCTTACAACCTTAAAAAATAAACATGTTGCTATAAGCGGGGATAACATCGTATTCTCATTTAAGGGAAAAAAGGGAATTCATCATACTATTACTTTGAAAAACAGAAAACTAGCAAAGACGGTTAAGGACTGCAGAGAAATACCGGGAAAAGAATTGTTCCAATACTATGATGCAGACGGGGAAAGGAGACCTATTGACTCAGGCATGGTGAACAACTATATTAAAGAAGCGCCAGGCATGGATTTTACAGCAAAAGATTTCAGAACATGGGCTGGCTCTCTCCACGCTGTGCATGCTTTGCGTTCCATTGGCGAAGCAATAACAGAAACTGAAAAAAAGAAAAACATTGCCCTGATGCTTGATACCGTGAGCGAGAAGTTGGGCAATTCCCGGAATGTTTGCAAAAAATATTATGTACATCCGGGCCTGATAAAATTGTACGAGGAAAACAAGCTGATGAAATATCTGGGGGAACTGGACGCTCTTGAAAAAAATGATAACCAATCGGGTCTGACTGCTGAAGAAGAGATACTCATGCACGTACTTAAATATTCCTGATCTATAGAAGACTATTTTTTTTCAATTGTCATTACAATCCACTCATCCGGATTTAGCTATTTAAAATCGATACATCTACTTAATAATTCAAAAAAATGAAAAAGACTAAAAAAACACTATCAAAACACACAGAACATAAATCCCTGCTGGAAATAGCAGGTGAAAAAGCTGAAGCGATCAAAGAAGGTTTTATTTCAGGGAAAGATAAAGTCATATCAGTGGCAGAAGAAAAATTTGATTCGGTGAAAAAGGCGATACACGAATTTACAGCTCCGACGCATAAAAAGAAAAGCTTCCCAGGAGCAAATTCTAAAAAAACGGCCAGGAAGTTTGCAAATAATGAGGTAAAAAAAGCAGTTCCAAAAAAATAGCTGCCTTATTTAATCTTGGCACTTTGGTATATGCATTGCTTTATTCTTTATTAGTTTTAATAAATCTAAGAATAAAAGTAGTACCCTGATTCATTTTTGTTTTTACCTCAATGGAACTTTTATGAGATTGAAGTATAGTAAGGGTTGAAGCAAGCCCAAGGCCCATGCCATTTCTTTTGGAGGTGAAAAAAGGCTCAAATAACCTTGCCAGATTTTCGTCACTGATGCCATTGCCATTATCCGTTATGGAAACGACATACATCGATTGATTGTCTTGCATC
>DATMMJ010000116.1:0-3294 GCA_035569795.1 Puia sp.
CATACTGGGGATATCTTAAAAGAAATAAACGGAAAACCAGTGCACACTACTTCCGACTTTTGGCAAGTAGTGAACAAAATAAAAACAGGAGACACTGTTTCTGTAATTGTGCAATTATCTGAAAAGATAAGCAAAAACAAAATCCGCATTTCTGGCTACCGGCAGCCCCATGTAGTGATTACCCAGGTGAATGATGCCTCTGAAAAGGAACGAAGACTTTATAATCAATGGGCAACTGGAAAGTAAGATTGAATTTCGCCGGTTGGCTGCTTCTGGTAGTGACGCATTTTGAAATTTAATGCTTGACCGAGTAAGAAAAGGATTTGAATATTTGTTGCTTCGCAAAAGCAAAAAGACCAACTGATGCAAACCAAAGAGCTGTACTGATTGCAAAGATAGCTACTGGTGAGATAGAAGACCCTGTAGAGGAGAAAGACCCTGTAAAAGCAGCTGCATCAATGCTGGGTAGGTTAGGCGGATTAAAGGGCGGCAATGCTCGTGCTAAAAAACTAACTGCAAAAAAGCGTTCAGATATTGCTAAAAAAGCTGCTGCTGCACGATGGAAGAAATAAATTTATTTGTAGTCAAATAAGTCATCCGGGAAAGCGAGATTGTACATTTGCGAATATTTGCTCTCAAACTCACTCCAAATTTTACACTTTTTCATTACCGCAATCATATCCTCAATAAATTCTTCCTTTAGCTTTTTATAATGCTCATCATCCAACAATTGAAAATGTTTGAAATTCCGAACATTTAACCCTACTTAAAATGGGGTTTTAAATTGAAGATAGCTTATCAATTCTTTTAAATTAAAATGCCCATAGGCGTATTTGGTAGTATAAATTGCGAAAATGGATGGTTTATGATTAGGATTATTTTCAACTTCATATGTGGAAAGAAGCAACCTTTCAATTCGCATGGGTAACCGCAGATTCACAAGATTGACAAATGCGTTCAGCAAGAAATTAGAAAATCACTCCCATTCTCTCGCTCTTTATTTTGTTTACTACAATTTTTGTAAAATACACAAAAGCCTTTCTGTTACACCAGCAATGCAAGCAGGGCTAATGAAAAAACCAATGACCATTGAAGATATTTCTAACTTAGTTGTTTACGAAGCTCCAAAGAAAGGAGGTTCATATAAGAGATAACTCACAACAAATAATTACTATTTTTAATTCCGCCAAGTCGCCAATGCGGAACGTTGTACGCAAGCTAAAAAAAATGAAAATAAATATAATAATATTGATTATAGCGACAACAGGACTTTTTTCCTGTAAGCAAGGCAGTAAATCAACGCCAGAAACTGTTGATATAGAAACTGTAAATTCGGTAAGGAAATATGAGTATGCTGATTCTATGGGGAAGCATCTAATAATACATAACAGCTTCCCAAGAGGTGGAGGATACATCGACCCTAATGGTAAGAAATATCCATATGCTGTATTTTATACCCAAATAACCAATGAGACAATTAATCCTATTGAATTGAAAATTGATTTTCCTTTAGATTCATTTGAGTTTCCAATTTCATCGGGAGACTACATGAAATTATTTATTCCTTCCGATACCATGACAGTTGATAAAGTATCCTTAACTGATTATGGTCTGCCAATAAAATTTTTTTTAGATACTGGCATCAATAAATCATATTCGTTGAAAAGAACCATTAATCCAAAAGAATCAACTGCTTTTTATGTCGTAATGCTCTCTAATAAAGGAGTAGATGGTACATTGCGAGCAGGACTTAGCTTAAAAGGGCAAAATCTCTTTTATAAAATTTCTGCATACAAAAGTACTCTTGGACATCCATTAATGAACACGAAAGAAATTAATTGCGGAAGTATTAATTTAAAAAATTTGTTGTTACAGAAATAAACAGAAAGCCAGCGTACAACATGGGGCGTTATGCCGGCGGACAGATTAAATAAAAATTCAAACTTCGCCACTACCCTGCTTCTTGTGACATTAGCATTCTACGGAAATCTGATTACCTTTGCGGCTCAAAAAAAATAAGCATAATGGGTTTGCAAGCAGGGATTGTGGGATTACCAAACGTAGGGAAATCAACTTTATTCAATGCGGTCAGCAACAGCGCAAAAGCGCAGGCTAGCAATTACAGGTTTTGTACAATAGAGCCAAATATTGGGCTGGTGAATGTACCGGATGAACGTTTGGATAAGTTGGCAGCACTCGTCAGGCCAAACCGTATCGTTCCAACACAAATAGAAATTGTTGACATTGCAGGCCTTGTTAAGGGCGCGAGCAAAGGTGAGGGTCTGGGCAATAAATTTCTTGCCAATATCCGCGAAGTCGATGCCATTGTACACGTGGTACGCTGCTTTGAAGACCCGAATATCTTGCGAGACGAAGGACCAATCGATCCCGTTGGTGATAAAGAAATTATTGACTACGAGCTGCAGCTCAAAGACCTTGATGGTATAGACAGGAAATTCAGCAAAGCCGAAAAGCTCGCTAAGACCGGTGACCCGAAAGCAAAAGCAGAGTATGAGATATTAAGAAAATGCAAAGAGCACTTGGAACGGGGAAAAAACATCCGCGACCTAAATCTAAGTAAGGAAGACAAGGCTGCCGTTGCCGATCTTTTTTTATTGACTGATAAGCCGGTGCTTTATGTCGCCAATGTAGATGAGCCGAGCATGCACTCGGGCAATACATTTTCCGATGCATTAAAGCAGGCAGTGGCTAACGATAATGCACAAGTGATTATCATGAACAATTCCATTGAGGCACAGATAGCAGAAATGGAAGATCCATCTGACCAGCAATTGTTTATGGAAGAATATAAAATGAAAGAGCCGGCACTCAATAAACTGATCCGCTCCACCTATCAACTGCTCAGGCTATTAACCTATTTCACCGCTGGTGTTCAGGAGGTACGTGCATGGACAATCCATGAAGGATGGAAGGCACCGCAGGCTGCAAGTGTCATCCATACTGATTTTGAGAAAGGATTTATAAAGGCGGAAGTGATTGGGTACAATGATTTTATTCAATATGGCTCTGAAGCTGCTTGCCGCGAAAACGGAAAGTTGCGCATTGAAGGCAAGGAGTACATAGTAAAAGATGGAGATGTGATGCATTTCCGGTTTAATGTATAAGGGGAATGCACGAAAAAAAATACACCCTGGCTTCGGAAAGCCAATTATATCGTTTGAGATGGTTGCCTAGCTTGCCTCTCTATCTCCCCTAGGCTATGCGTATTTCCAGAAAACGATTTTAAAATACATTATAGCCAAAGCTGATATAGTAAAGCCCGCCAATTGCAGG
>DATMMJ010000117.1:0-4776 GCA_035569795.1 Puia sp.
CATGCCCATCGAAATAGAATCCCCGGAAAGCTTAGGGTATGAATCCATTGAATGCAACCTGGCAGAAAGCTCCGTGAGAGACGTTTTGTTTAAAGAAATTGACCTCAGTCTGAACGAATTGACAATTGGGTATGGCGACCATGTTGGCAAACCAGCATTACGCGAACTAATTGCAAAAGAGCATGAAAATATTCACGCAGACAATGTGTTATTAACAGTCGGTGCAGCGGGTGCATTATTTATTATTCAATCTTCTTTATTAAAAACTTCTGATCATTTAGTCGTTGTGAGGCCAAATTATGCAACCAATATTGAGACTCCCCGTGCCATTGGTTGCGGGATTAGTTTTATTGATTTATATTTTGAAGAGAAATATGAACTCAACATTGAAAAGATACGTGCTTCAATGCGCACAAACACAAAGCTTATCAGCATTACCACGCCCCATAATCCAACAGGAACGATCGTAAGCAAAGAAAAACTCATTACACTATGCAAGCTTTGTGAACAAAAAAATTGTTATTTGCTTGTTGACGAAACATACAGAGATATTTCATTTGGAAAACCCACTCCGCTAGCAGCTGGATTAAGCAAAAATGCAATCAGTGTTTCCTCTGTGTCAAAAGCTTACGGCATACCCGGCATTCGTTTGGGCTGGATCATTTCGCAAGACAAATTATTACATCAACTTTTCCTTGCAGCTAAAGAACAAATCCATATCTGCAATTCGATTGTTGATGAAGAAATCTGCTACCAATACTTACATAAAAAAGAAAAATATTTTCCTGCAATTCTAATGGGGATAAAAATCAATTTTGATATACTTTCACATTGGATTGAAACCCATCAATACCTTGAATGGATACAGCCATCAGGCGGAGTGGTTTGTTTCCTGCGATTTAAAAATAGTGCGCACTTAACTATTGAACAATTCTACAAAACTTTGTTTCAGGAATATAAGACCTATGTTGGGCCAGGCCATTGGTTTGAACAAGACAAGCGCAGTTTCCGCCTGGGTTTTGGATGGGAAAAACCTGATGTATTTGAAAAAGGATTGAACGATATTGACAAAGCGATTTCGGTAAGCAGAAGATAGGTTAGGGATTTACGCAATACCGCTGAAGATTTTTGTGGTCTAGGAATCTGCAACAAGCAATTTTGCAATCGTTTTCCCGGCAATAAACCCACTTGTCCATGCATGTTGAAAATTAAAGCCTCCCGTTATCCCATCAATATCCATCACTTCCCCAGCAAAAAATAAATTAGGAACTATTTTGCTCTGCATCGTGTGCGCATCGATCTCAGATAACTTAATGCCCCCTGCGGTCACAAATTCTTCTTTGAAAGTTGTTTTTCCCTTGACTTCATATTCCTGTGCAACCAGGTTCCTAATTAAAGCGTTTTGTTCTTTGCTACCCAAGTCAGACCAACGCATATTTTCAGGTATACGCGACTGATAAACAAAATATTCCCACAATCGCTGGGGCAGACTAAAAGGGTTTTTATTGATTATTTTATACGAAGCCATTGCAAATCTCAAATCCATTAGTTTTTCGCGGAGCAAGTGCTCATTATATTCAGGTATCCAGTTAATAAGTACATGGAACTCGTAACTGCTATCCGCTAACGCTCTGGCTCCCCAGGCAGACAGCCGAAGGACGGCCGGGCCGCTGAGTCCCCAATGCGTAATAAGCAGAGCGCCCCTTTGTTTCAATCTAGTGCCCCGAATTTGCACCTGCGCGTCAGGAACTGTAATACCCATCAGTTTTGTGATCGGATTTTGAGGTAAATTGAATGTAAACAGTGAAGCAACGGGATCTTCAATGGAATGGCCAAGTTGCTTTAGCCAATCAAACTTGACTGCATTCGGGTAGCCGCCGCATGCAATGCAGATATAACTGGCATTCAGGAGCCGGGAGCTGGAAAGTCTCAATGTCCACTCACCATTTACCATTGTCAATTCTTGCACTTCGTTATTCGTCAAGATTTCGATACCATATTTATTTGCTTCATTCATAAGGCAATCAACAATTGTTTGCGAAGAATTTGTTACCGGAAACATTCTTCCGTCATCTTCTGCTTTAAGCATCACCCCTCTTTCCCGAAACCATTCAATCGTATGTGAAGTAAAGAATTGATGAAAGGATTTCTTTACAAAATTTGCACCGCGTGGATATTTTTTTATCATCTCTGCAATATCAAAACATGCATGGGTCACATTGCAACGTCCCCCGCCACTTACCTTCACTTTGGTTAGCAATTTGGATGATTTTTCCAGTATGATCGCCTTCAAATTCGGATTCAATCGCCGGGCATTTACAGCGCAAAAAAAACCAGCAGCACCACCGCCAACTACTATTAATGTCTTTTGCATTGTTTTAAGATTGCATCATCATAAAAGAAGCCATAGTTTCCATGCCGTTCCATAAATTTTACAGGCGAATATATCTTTGGTTTTTTTTATGTCCGGCGCATCTGCGGCTACATTGGGAATCGGAAGAAAAGAAACAAACCCTCGGGCAATCGCATATTGGTTTTGCTGGCAGAATCTGCGGACTTTCAAGCTATCAGGAGATTGGGCAAATAAAAGTGAAAAAAGTGAGAGATACATAAGGAGTCCGAAAAAATATTTTTCCATGTACTCTTTTTAAGAATAACTGAAAGATACGAAGCCAGTCAATCACTGGCTTAATTGGAAAAAAGATTCTGATTTGCTTTTTCAGCAGCCTCTATAATGTTGTAATCAGAAAGTACATCCGCTTTGTGTTTTTGAATATGCACATCGTGTTCAAAATGCACAGAGGTTTTATGATCCTTGGTTCGGACAGTCCAGCCATCATCTTCAGTATAGACTTCTCGCACGCCGAGGTTGATCATGGGCTCAATAGCAAGCACCATTCCTTCTTTCATTTTTACGCCGCTGCCACGCCTTCCATAATTTGGCACCTGCGGGTCTTCGTGTAGATTTTTTCCCAGGCCATGCCCAACCAATTCCCTCACTACGCCATATCCGTATTTTTTTTCGGTATGTTCCTGTATTGCGTAGGAAATATCACCGACACGATTTCCCGCGACGGCTTTCTCAATTCCTTTGTATAAGGATTCTTTGGTGACCCTGATCAGCTGCATCAATTCTTCGCCAATGGATCCTAACGCGAATGTATATGCGTGATCGCCGTGATAACCATTCTTTACAACACCAATATCAATGGAAACAATGTCTCCTTCATTTAATTCATTTTTATTGGGGAAACCATGCACCACTACATCATTCACAGAGATGCATGAATTGAATGGGTAACCGCGGTAGTTTAAGAACGAAGCAGTGCCATTATGGTCATGGATAAATTCACCAATGAATTGATCAATAGTAATGGTCGTGATGCCGGGTTTTAAAATCTTTGCCACCTCAGTGAGCGTCTTACTAACCAGCAAAGCACTTTCCCGCATCAGTTCAATTTCAGCATTTGTTTTATAGTAGATCATTGTTTTATACTGCTCTTTTCGCTCTGTGGACGGTGAATGGTCAACTCCCTAATATTTGTCACGCTGGATAAAACCCGACCATTTCCAACTTCCCGTTCTCTTAATTACAAATAAACCTGTTAGGAGTTTGCCTAACAGGTTTACTATAAAAAAGTTTTGCGGATTTATTTCAGATAATCGCCCCAGAAACAGAAGACGATGACTGGCGCCCCTGTATCCTTCCGCTTTTCATCAGTCCATCATACTGGCGCATCAACAATTGTGTTTCTACTTGTTGCAGCGTATCTAAAATAACACCAACCATAATCAGCAAAGAGGTTCCGCCGAAAAAAGATGCAAAACCCTGGGTTATTCCCAACCGTTGCGCAAACCCAGGAAGGATACCGATTACTGCTAATAGCACAGCGCCGGGCAAGGTGATCTTATCCATCACCGAGCCGATATAATCGGCTGTGGGCTGACCAGGCTTCACACCGGGAATGAACCCATTATTGCGCTTAAGATCTTCGGCAATTTGCTTTGGGTTAAATATTAAGGCAGTGTACAGGAATGTAAATGCGATCACGATCACAGCATAAATGATCATGTGCAGGTAATCCTTGGGATCCGAAAATATTCTTGAAATGCCTTCCTTATTCTCAAAACTGGTATAGGAAATCAAGGTAGGGAGAAACATGATTGCCTGAGCAAAGATGATGGGCATTACACCTGCACTATTCACTTTTAATGGCAGAAATTGCCTGGCACCCCCGAATTGTCTGTTGCCCACTATTTGTTTGGCATAATTGACGGGCACTTTGCGGACTCCCTGAATCAGAACAATTAACCCCATAATGATAGCGATGAGGATGGCAATCTCAATGACAAAAATTAAAATTCCTCCGCTGCCAATGGCTAATTTAGCAGTAAGCTCCTGCCTGAAAGCATTTGGAAGCCTCGCTAAAATACCGATCATGATGATGAGCGAAGTACCGTTGCCCAACCCTTTATCAGTGATTTTTTCACCAAGCCACATCACGAACAATGTGCCGGCGGTCAATACAATCGGTGTCGTGAGCCATAAATAAGGAGAATAGGAATCAATAATCGCATCCCTGGCCATTGTCCTTAGATAAGTAACATATGCATAAGCCTGAACGAAAGTAACAATAACAGTCAGGTATCTCGTCCATTGGTTGATTTTCTTTCTTCCACTATCTCCTTCTTTTTGCACTTTTTGCATTTGAGGAACCAGTATCGTCATCAATTGCATGAAGATGGAAGCAGAAATATAAGGCATGATACCCAGAG
>DATMMJ010000118.1:0-7978 GCA_035569795.1 Puia sp.
GCAAGCAAATACTACTATTCAAAAAATGAAAAAGTATGGTGCGTCCTGTATGGTGAAATTTTCTTGAACATAGAAAGCTATAGCAACCGCACAGCTGAGATGAAAGACGTTCTGATGGAAGCTTACAAAAAGCTTTTCGCTGATACAGAACTGCTGAAAAACAAGAACGAGAAAAATGCCTTTGTCTCTGCTTTCCTTGACCAAATCAATAACCAGTCCGACGCAGTTGGTCAGGGTATCTCCGCAGAATCTCTTACAACCATCCGAACTGCATTTATTTTATCCTGGTTCGATAAACCGGTCATCCAATTTCCATTCCGGTTATTCGACTATCACCGGCAGTTATTAAAAGAAGGGATGTTTGATGCCTACAACCAATGGCTTTTTGGCGCCGCACAAAATCTGGAAAGATTCCAGGCCTGGAGCAAATCCCACGCTGATCAATACAACCGCTTTATAGATTTCCAAAAAGGCAGAATCTTTAAGCTGCCGGAAGGACAATATTATCAAACACCTGTAAAATAGCCACGCGGTTTTATTTGCAGTTGTCTATTTTTTGCATAATTTAAGCCTTGCAGTTTGGCTTGTGTTCAATGGAGCATTGTCAGTAGTTAGTTTTTTTAAAATACATATCAGCAAATATGCAGCCGTCCCTTCCAGAGTAAAATAGCCGCATTAAATCTCTAAATCCTTCACATGACAGTACCGAAACGATTGTTTGATTGCATCAGCCACCAGTTGGAAAGATTTCCGAAACAGGATATGCTTGCCGGTAAAGAAAATGGCCAATGGAGGAAATATAGCACCAGTGAAATGCAGGACCATGTGAACCGTCTCACCGCAGGGCTTTTGCATCTCGGCGTGTCAGGCAACGATATGACCACGGAGAACAGGGACAAGATTGCTATCATTTCTAACAACAGGCCTGAATGGCTTATTGCCGACATGGCCGTTCAGCAATCAGGAGCTATTCTCGTTCCCATTTACCCTACGACCAGCAGCCACGAAATTGAGTTTATCTTTAAAGACGCGGCCGTTCAATATGTTTTTGTAAGCAGTGGGGACCTGCTCACCAAGGTAAAAGAAATACAGGCTAATATCCCATCATTGAAAAATATTTTCACGTTCAATGAAATCCCAGGTGCTGACCATTGGAAAAAACTGCTATTATCAGGTGATGATTGGGCGGCAAAAGTGGAAGCATCAAAACAGAAAATCACTGAAGAAGACCTTGCCACGATCATTTACACTTCAGGCACAACCGGGATTCCGAAAGGAGTGATGCTCAGCCATCGAAATATCATAAGCAGTATCTTCCTTTCCAAAGAAAGCTTCCCGTTTGAGGATAACCCATCATGCAGGGCGCTTAGCTTTTTACCGCTCAATCACATTTTCGAAAAAACGGTGAGCTATGTGTATATGTTCAGCGCATACAGCATCTATTTTGCCGAAAGCCTGGACAGCATTGTAGTGAACTTACAGGAGCTGAAACCTGATATTTTTACAACCGTGCCACGCCTTTTGGAGAAAGTGTATGAGCGCATCATGACAAAAGGTTCTGAACTCAAAGGCATCAAACGAAAATTATTTTTCTGGGCAGTTGAGCTTGCCAAAAAATATGATAACAGAGAAAATGGTGGCTTTTTTTACAATATGAAATTGTCCATTGCAAACAAACTTATTTTCAACAAATGGAGAGATGCATTGGGCGGCAATATCAAAACAATTGTCACCGGCGGCGCTGCATGTCAGGAAAGATTGATGCGCATTTTTAATGCCGCAAAAATTCCTTTGTATGAAGGTTATGGTCCGACGGAAAACTCTCCCGTGATCTCCATCAATGGCATCGGGCCGGGAAGGTCAAAATATGGCACCGTTGGGCCCGTTATCAATGGCCTGGAAGTGAAGCTGGAAGAAGACGGCGAGATTTGCGTGAAGGGCCCGACAGTAATGGTTGGCTATTATAAACGCCCCGATCTCACTGCAGAAACGATTATTGACGGATGGCTTCACACGGGAGACATAGGCACTTTTGAAGACGGCATTTTTTTACGCATCACAGACAGAAAAAAAGAATTGTTTAAAACCAGTGGTGGCAAGTATGTTGCACCGATGGCTATTGAAAACAAATTGAAGGAATCCAGGTTCATAGAACAAATCATCATTGTGGGCCCGGAAAGGAAATTTGTGGGTGCTCTTATTGTGCCTTCCTTCACAAATTTGCAGGAATGGTGCAAACAAAATAGCATCCCTTACACCTCAAACGATGAAATGATTCATCATCCCCAGGTTGTTGCATTTTTCAGACAACTGGTGGAGAACTATAATCAAAACTTCAATCATGTGGAGCAGATCAAAAAATTTGAATTGTTGCCGCAGGAATGGAGCATTGAGACCGGCGAGATGACACCAAAGCTAAGCCTCAAGCGCAAAGTGATCATGGAAAAATATAAAGATGCGATAGAAAGGATTTATATCTAAGGAAATTTGTTTGCCAATTGCGCTTAGCCAAAGCGATTCAATATACACAGTCTCGGCCGCCCTCCCGGTAAGAAACTGTATGCAAACCCGTATTCGGTTGGTCACTTTCACTGAACCTATCTGCCTTGGGGTCATACTATTTATTAAGCAATTGCGTGTACTCCTTTTGCCACTAAATTGCGTAAAGCTATTTTTAAACCACTTGCTTTATTATCTTTGAAACAATGGAACCAAAAGAAATCTTTGCAGCGGTTCTTGACAAAATGCCGCAGCAGCCTCCTTTTCGCTTTATAGATGAAATAACAGATCTTGATGATCAACACATTGATGGGAATTATTTCTTAAGAGAAGATGCCGATTTTTATAAAGGGCATTTCCCCGGGTTTCCTATAACGCCGGGGGTGATATTGACTGAGATTATGGCCCAAATCGGTATGGTAGCATTTGGGATCTATCTGATGATGGTACAAGGCGAAACTGCTTTCACAAATATGGCAACCATGCTGACAGAAACGAACATCAAATTCAAAAAACAGGTGCTCCCGGGACAAAGAGTTTTTGTGCATTCTGATAAAAATTTTTTTCGCCACGGTAAACTCGAGTGCAATATTTCATTAAAAGACGGTAACAACAAGCTCTTGTGTTTTGGTAGCATGAGCGGGATGGTGTTTAAAAAGACGTAATCCTACTTGCGCAAAAAAAATGAATCGTGTAGTTATAACAAACCTTGGAGTGGTAGCCCGACAATCTGTTGTTCTTTTATTTTCTCATAAAAAAACAAGCTAATTTCCCTCATAAATAAATCTTATCAATCATGGATACTAAATTACAAAACCAGATAGCGATTATAACTGGTGCAAGCTCTGGCATTGGTGCAGGCATTGCCAAATCGCTGGCTCTGGCGGGTGCAACTGTTGTGCTGAATCATCCCATGGCTGCGACAAAAGATGCGGCAGATGCTGTGCTCGCAGAAATAACAGGTGCAGGTGGCACGGGCATTACTTACCAGTGCGATGTGAGCAAAGAACAAGAAGTGGTGAACATGTTCAGTGATGTGGTTAAACAATTTGGCACTGTGGATATTTTGATCAATAACGCGGGCCTGCAGCGCGATTCCCCTTTTAATGAAATGACATTGGCACAATGGAATTTTGTAATTGGCGTGAACCTTACCGGGCAATTTTTATGCGCAAGGGAAGCAATCAAAGAATTTTTGAGAATGGGGATTGTTCCAGGGAAATCCAAAGCTGCGGGAAAAATTATTTGTATAAGCAGCGTACATGAAGTGATTCCATGGGGAGGGCATGCAAACTACGCAGCAAGCAAAGGTGGCATTATGCTTATGATGAAAAGCATTGCTCAGGAATTTGCTCCTAAAAAAATCCGCATCAACAGCATTTGTCCAGGTGCTATCCAAACACCAATTAATAAATCAGCATGGGATACACCAGAGGCTTTGCAATCATTATTGACCCTTATTCCGTATCAGCGTATCGGCCAGCCTGAGGATATTGGGAAGACCGCAGTGTGGCTTGCCAGTGATGACGCGGACTACATAACCGGCGCATCCATATTCGTTGATGGCGGCATGACCCTGTATCCGGGATTTAGTACAAATGGATGAGTAGTTTTATGTCGAAAAGATGCGCAACAGTAGCAAACTTTTTTCAGGAGGGAAGATCACGATTCATTGCGCTAAAAGCGGGCGAGCCAATAATTTACATTTTAAAAAGTACCGTCTCTGGCGGCCTTGAATATGAACACAGAAAAACAGCGGCTGCAAAATAAAGACTGGATGAAATGGGGGCCTTATGTAAGCGACCGACAATGGGGAACCGTACGGGAAGATTATAGCGCCGATGGGCAGCCGTGGTTGTATACCACGCATGATATGGCGCGCAGCAAGGCTTGGCGGTGGGGAGAGGAAGGCATTGGAGGCATTTGTGATGACCAACAACAGATATGTTTTGCTCTTGGCTTTTGGAACAAGAAAGACCCGATATTGAAGGAGCGCCTTTTCGGTCTATCAGGATATGAAGGCAACCATGGCGAAGATGTGAAGGAAGTATATTATTATCTTGACTCTTCACCTTCGCATGCTTACATGAAGATGCTGTACAAATACCCCCAGGCTGAATTTCCTTATGCGTGGCTGCTGGAAGAAAATAAAAAAAGGACAAGGCTGGACCCGGAATTTGAATTATTTGATACCGGTATATTCAACGATGACAATTATTTTGATGTGTTTGTTGAATATGCAAAAGCTTCTGAGCAAGATATTCTTATAAAGATCACGGTGCACAACCATAGCAAGCAGGATGCAGCAATAAATGTTTTGCCCACTCTATGGTTCCGCAACACGTGGGCCGCGGGCTACGACCCGTATAAGCCGGGTATGTTTGCCACGAGCGATCACGGAATTGAAATCGAGCACAGAACGCTCGGCAATTTTAAATTGCATTGCGAGAATAACAAAGAACTATTGTTCTGCGACAATGAGACCAATTGTTCAAAGCTCTATAATCTTGAGGACGGAAAAAAATTCTGCAAAGATGGCATCAACAATTATATTGTTAATGGCTCTGCAACTATAAACCCGGATAGGGGCGGCACCAAAGCCTCTGCAAATTATGATCTAACTGTGGGCGCTGGCCAGTCTGAAACCATAAGGCTTCGTTTTTTAAACAGCAAAAATGATACTCCGTTCGCTGATTTTGACAATATTGTCGATAAGCGGATACAAGAGACTAATGCATTTTATGAAGAATTGCAAAAAGATATGATCTCCGATGATGAAAAGGCCGTGCAGCGCCAAGCGTTTGCGGGAATGCTCTGGAGCAAACAATTTTATTATTATAATGTGGAGCAATGGCTTCATGGCGACCCCAATCAGCCTGTACCACCAGCTGAGCGGCTCCAGGGAAGGAACAGTGCATGGCGCCACATCTATAATTATAATATTGTTTCGATGCCCGATAAATGGGAATATCCCTGGTATGCCGCATGGGACCTGGGATTTCACTGCATCACGCTTGCATTGATAGACCCGACTTTTGCAAAGAAACAACTTGTTATGCTTACCCGGGACTGGTATATGCACCCCAGCGGCCAACTCCCTGCTTATGAATGGTCCTTGGGTGATACCAATCCCCCGGTCCATGCATGGGCCGCAACCCGTGTTTATGAATTAGATAAGCAAAATAACCACGGAGTGGGTGATACTGCATTTTTAGAAACCGTATTTCATAGATTGCTGATTAATTTCACATGGTGGGTAAACCGAAAAGATGCGGAAGGGAATAATATATTCGAAGGTGGCTTTCTGGGCATGGATAATATCAGTTTGTTTGACAGGGATATGCAACTTCCCGATGGCGCTCATCTTGAACAGTCTGACGGCACGAGCTGGATGGCCATGTATTCTCTTCATCTGATGAGGATATCTTTAGAGCTGGCGAAAACCAATCCCGTTTATCAGGATATGGCGACAAAATTTTTTGAGCACTTCTTATACATTGCAAATGCAATGGCCAGCATGGGGGAGAACAATGCTGGTCTATGGGATGAAGAAGATGAATTCTATTACGATGTGATGAAGCTGCCTGGTGATGTGATTATTAAGTTAAAGATCAGGTCCATGGTGGGGCTGATCCCTCTGTTTGCAGTTGAAGTCCTCGATGACGAATTGTTGCAATCCCAGCCAGTTTTTGTAGAACGCATGAAATGGTTTTTAGAGAACCGGCCGGATCTCGCCAATCTTGTTTCGCGCTGGCATGAGAAAGGAGCTGAAGAAAAGCATTTGTTATCCCTGCTCAGAGGGCACCGGATGAAACGTATTTTAAATCGGATGCTCGATGAAACAGAATTTTTAAGTGATTATGGTATTCGGTCTTTATCAAAATTTCATGAACAAAATCCTTACCACCTTAATATAGATGGAAAAATATTAAGTATTCAATATACTCCTGGAGAATCAACCATTCCTTTGTTTGGCGGGAATTCAAACTGGAGAGGCCCGGTTTGGATGCCCGTTAATTTTCTAATCATTGAATCTTTACAGCGCTTCCATCATTATTATGGAGACGATTTTAAGGTGGAATACCCGACGCATTCCGGGCTATATTTATCGCTGAATGAAATTGCTGCTGAGCTCACAAAACGGCTTGCAAAATTATTTTTGCAGGATGAACACGGCAAGCGTGCCATTTTCGGCAACAATGACAAGCTGCAATACGACCCGAACTTTAATAACTATATTTTATTCTATGAATATTTCCACGCAGACAAGGGAAGTGGAGTGGGCGCATCACATCAAACCGGTTGGACGGGATTAATTGCAAAACTGCTCCAGCCGAGGATAGTCAGTCAGTCAAAAAATGAATCAAAATTAGGGTGAAAGAAAATCAGGTGTCGCTTGTAGTTGAAGGCTTAACTCCTGTACGGCCATCGGCAAGGGTAACGATTTTAACATAACCATTACAGTGAATGCTGCTCCAAACTAAAGATACTCATTTCAGGCCTTAACCTCATTACCCCCGCAATCATGGCAGTCTCATTTGTTATTTGGGATGATGGTAACGGATTTTATTTTGGGCGTTCAAAATGCTGTTCTCGCATTTGTCTATACTAAATGCTCTATTTTTGCCGCTCGATAAATGTATTATGCAAGCTACTATAGAGCAGATTAAGGAAACGTTCGCCTCTTTTAGCAAAGAGGCTCTTATTTCGATTGAAAAAATCCCTCAGTCGGGCAGCATCCGTATCTATTATCGCATCCTCACCGCCACAAAATCTTTCATTGCCACCTATGGAATAAATATAAAAGAGAATGAAGCCTTCATTTATTTCAGCAGGCATTTTACCAGTTGTGACTGCCCGGTTCCTGCGATTTTTGCAGTGCATAGATCCGGAACTATCTATATTCAGGAGGATTTTGGCGATATTTCGCTACTTGATAAATTAGAAGAGCACGGGCATAACAGTTATGTATACGCATTTTTTGAACAAAGCCTGAAACAGTTGGCACATTTGCAAATTAAAGGCGACAAGAATTTAGATTACAGCTTTTGCATTACATCAAAAGAATTTGGCAAGCAGGCGATTATCAGCGACCTGCTCTATTTCAAATATTATTTTCTTGACGCATTGCAGATCCCGTATGATAAAGAGAAAATGCTGGATGATTTTGAAAAGCTGAGCGACTATCTTTCCCATGCAGACCATAAATATTTTATGTTTCGTGATTTTCAAAGCCGCAATATTTTGATCCGGGACGAGAAAGTGCATTTTATAGATTATCAGGGAGGAATGAAGGGCGCCCTACAATACGATGTTGCTTCCATGCTATGGCAGGCTAAAGCAAATCTTTCAGATGAATGGAAAAATAATCTGCTTGACTATTACATGGATTGTGTGGAAGAAACCATAAATGAGAAAATTGACCGAGCTCATTTTATAAATCAGTATAATGGGTATGTACTGATCCGGCTGATGCAAG
>DATMMJ010000119.1:0-4065 GCA_035569795.1 Puia sp.
TTTTTGACAGGCGATGAAACGCAATTAATCGAATTGTTGCAAGAGCACAGTATCTCTTCTAAAAATGCGAAAATAGTTCATGCACCGCAAGTTATTGGCATGAATGAGCATCCTACCAAAGCATTAAAAGAAAAACAGCAATCCTCGATCGCCGTGGGCTTTCATTTGTTAGCCACCGGCAAAACGGATGCCTTTATAAGTGCAGGCAACACAGGCGCGATGATGGTGGGCGCACTGTTCAGCATTAAAGCCCTTGAAGGCGTTCAAAGGCCAACCATTGCAACCATTATCCCAAAAGAAAATGGCAAAACGGGCGTGCTGCTGGACGTAGGACTGAACGCAGATTGCAAACCTGAGCAATTAAATCAATTCGCGGTTTTGGGTTCACTATACGCCATACATATTCTTGGGATTAATAACCCTCGCGTTGGTCTCATGAACTTAGGCGAGGAAGAAGGAAAAGGGAATATTCTTGCTCAAGCAACATATCCATTATTAAAGAATAATGGCGGGATACATTTCATTGGCAATATTGAAGGGAGAGACATACTGCTGGATAAAGCAGACGTGATGGTCTGCGACGGTTTTACCGGTAACATCATCCTAAAACTTGCAGAGTCTTTATTTGAAATAACAAAACACAAAAACATCCATCACGAATATTTCGATCGGTTCAATTTTGAGAATTATGGCGGCACACCGGTTCTTGGTGTTGCAAAACCTGTCGTAATTGGTCATGGCATCTCAAAAGCAGAAGCTTTCAAGAATATGATCGTTCTGGCTCACAAAATGATTGAGTCAGACCTGCTTGGAAAAATGAAAACAAGCTTTCAAAATGAATAACTACCAACTCGTAAGCCGGATTCTGTTTCAAAGCTATCATTTATCTGCTCTCGAGCATTGCTGCTGAGATGTTGCTGCCTACCCGCAGGCTCGGGCGAGCCGCCCTCAAACGCCCGCCTATGTGGCATTACAGCATGCAAGGTTTACCCGCAATCATTGTTGCCAACAACTGCCGTGAGCTCTTACCTCACGTTTTCACCTTTATCCTGCTAGTGCAGGAAAGTAATTTTCTGTGGCACTATCTGTTGGTGCGTGAGCACCACCCCGCCGTTAGCGGGTGCATTGCCCTGTGCTGTCCGGACTTTCCTTCCCTGAAAAATTCCAGGAACGATAGCTCGGTCGGTAGTTGTTGCGAAGTTAGGTGATATGGATGAGCCACGGAAAGATCACATTTATCCGTCTCCAAATTGCAGTGCTATACATTTTGGTTTTCATCTTAGCAGTGGGTATTTGCCTGTCAATTGAAAAATGCAGGCTGCATCTAAGTATTATACTGCAAGTAGACCTCCGTCGCGCCATATCCGTAAGATGGATGATATTGGTTAACGAAGGTTTTCACTTCTTTTTTTAACCTGAGCAATTCATGCAGCTCATCACGCAGTTTACCAGTGCCGAGTCCGTGAATGAAAATGATAGAAGAGAGTCGATGTGCCACAGCAAGATCATAATATTTTTCAAACTCTTTCAATTGCAATGTAAGCATTTCAAAATTGCTCATCCTCGTCCATTCATCTGCGAGCTTTTCAATATGGAGATCGACCACAGATCTTGCAGGAGGCAGGTTCTGCCTTGCTTTGGAGGCTTCGTACATCTTATAATGGGAAGAGAATGTATTTGTTATGCCTATTTCCACTTCGTCATTTTTATCAGGATACACATCAAACATTTTATAAGAAAAAGTGGCTTCTCCTTTTATTTTTATTTCCTCAATCTTTTCAAAAACCTGCTTGGGTTTTAACTTAAGCGAAGTCTCAAATGAGTCCGCTTTCTTTTTATCCCTGTTGATGAGCGAAAAATCGAATTCAAAAATTGGGTTGTCATTCAGGCTTTCAAACACAATATCGTGCAAGTAAAAATCTCTAAATGAAAAAATCTCATTATTCAGGTCAAATCCTTGAGCATTTGAATAGGATAGATGATACGCAAAACGATAGCCGTGAGTGGATTTATTTACTAAATATATTTTCAGGCTTTCTACAATATCGTCACCAAATTCATCCGTTGATGATATGGGAAGGAAAGAAAGCCATACCCCGTCGGGTGTTTCCGTCTTCACAGTATTCTTTTCCTTTGGCAACTCATCAATATATTTTTTTTGTTTCGCTTGGAATGCTTTCTTTTCCGTAAATTTTTTGAAGTAGGGGAAATCAAGCTGGTCAATGTAGGCCGGAAATTTTACTCCATGCACATCCACCATCACCATTTTGTCATTGATCAGATCCACCACTTCCCCCTCCTCATTGGAATGCAGTATAGTTACCTTATCACCAATCTGAAATTTCATATTGCAAAAATAACAAGATGGTTGTGATTTCAAGAAAAGATGCACTTGCGAAAAGGAAAAAGTGGGATGCCAAAAGTCAATTGCCCAAAATAATCGATTTTTTTTCTGCATTTCATTTTTCCAATTCCTTACTGCTAGTTCCCAATTTCATCATCAAGCGCTCTAAGTCGTCCCGATCATTTGAATTTATTTGAAGAGAGGTAATCATGAAAATACGGATGGCCATATAAGATAAGTAGTTCGGCCAATTGCAATAAGATCTATTCCGCCAGTTTACTCTTTCTGTACCCATATAAGAAATAGATAGTCAGGCCAAATCCCATCCACCCGAAGAAAACCATCCAGCTTTTTGCGGGAATCTCAATCATCAAATACATACAGCAAAGCACTCCAAGCACTGGGATGAGAGAATAATTGCGGAGAAAACTGAGCAGCGCAAGCACCATTGCGAAAGCGATGAACACAAGAAACAAAACTTCCTGATAGCCCTCCGATTTAATATTGCCGCACGCATCTGCAAGCCTGCTCCTGAATAAATACATGAAGAGCGCAACTAAAATTGCTGTAATAAATTTCCCATTGATATATGGTATCTGAAATTTGCCAGCCTGCTTTTGGATTCTCGGCAAAATTAAAACACCGCCACAAACAAGCACGAACGCGAATAAGGTACCTATGCTCGTCAAATCGGTCATTAGTTTATCGTCAACAAACAAAACTGGGACGCCTACCAGTATACCTGTCATCAAGGTTGCAAATGCAGGCGTTTGAAATCGTGGGCTTAATTTGCTGAACCGCTTTGGCAGCAACCCATCACGGCTCATACTCATCCAGATACGAGGTTGCCCGATCTGAAAAACCAATAGTACGCTGGTTGATGCAACCACCGCGCTGACAGAAATGATGAACCCAATCTTATGCATATTTATTTTATCAAAAACATAGGCAAGAGGATCAGCAACGCCTTTGAATTCTTTATAATTCACAAGACCAGTAATCACAAGTGCAGTAACTATATATATGATTGTACAGATCAGTAAGGAATAAATCATTCCTTTTGGTAAATCTCTTTGCGCGTCCTTGCATTCTTCGGCAGTTGTCGATATAGCATCAAATCCAATATATGCAAAGAAAACAGAGGATACGCTTTGCAGCACACCACCCATACCCTCAGGCAAGAAAGGTGACCAGTTTGCAGTCGTTCCGTGTGAAAAAATAAGCCAGAATCCAATGATAGCTATAAAAGTGAGCACAACGATTTTTAAGCCCACCATAAAATTGGCGCTCTTGCGACTTTCGTTGATGCCGATATATGCAAGTATTGTTATCAGCCCGACAATAATAAATGCGGGAAGATTGATGACGAATCGGAAACCAAAAATTTCTGGTGCATTGGAGTAAATTAAATCACTGACGGACTGTCCAGCTTTCAACGCCTCTTCATAAGCCATCTTTGCAGTTTGATGACCAATCGTTAGCCAACCGGGCAGATGAATGCCCATGGCATGCAAAATATTATTGAAGTAAGCACTCCACGAAATAGCGACAACCACATTGCCGATCGCATATTCCAAAATTAGCGCCCAGCCAATAATCCATGCGATCATCTCACCAAACGTTACGTACGAATAGGTGTATGCACTGCCCGACACCGGTACGCGACTTGCAAATTCAGCATAGCACAACGCAGTGAAGCCGCAGGTTACCGCCGTAATCAT
>DATMMJ010000120.1:0-2610 GCA_035569795.1 Puia sp.
GAAAACTTTTCCTTTAAGAGTTTGGGAAAAACAGACACTTTCAATGCCTGCCAGAAAAAAAGGCAACAGAAAGAGAATCCTCAAAAAGCAGGTAGTTGGCTTTGTAAACATATAGTCTTGGTTTTCTTAAAATATAATTGAGCAATATTAGAGTGAGGGGTGATGGTGTTTGGTTAAATCCGCATGCTTAACCTAATGGTAAAAATTATTTAATGTAATCGTAATGATTTATTCACGCAGAATTCACAAACAACTTGCTGATTTTTATTACTCGGGGTTACATGCCCCGAAGACCCGTTATCTTTTTTAGCCTACCTGTTTCCGTTCACGAGTGAAAAAAAATTTCCTTGCCTATCAGCTATTTTTTCGGGGCCTTGAGGATTTACATGATGATCAATGGATGCAATAAGGAGCTTGGTTTTACAGCTTGAAGCAGGTGTCTTTACTATTTCGATTTTTATCCTGCGCAGCGGCATTTTTTCAAAAAGAAAAATCCACTAATTAAATGACCCCTGGAAAAAATTATTTGTTGATGACCTTCTTTTTTTAGTCGCAATACAAAAATAGTTTTGCTTGAATATTAATTTAATGTTAACTTTTCATTAATTATTTCATTGCTAAAATCTGTTTTTATGAAACACAATTCTTTCTCCAGCAAGGACCGTGTACCATGGTTGAAGTATGTTTTACTGCTTTTTGTATTGCTTTTTTTATCGGTAGCAGAAAGGGTTTTCAGCCAGGATTATATTCCCAGCAATCGCTTTCAAGTGAATAGTCCTCTGCCCTTAACTTACTTACGTCTCAATGAAGTGAACCGGAATGCATCAAGGCATTTCAGGGATCATTTCCTGAGCAATGGCCGTGAGAAATGGATAAAGGAGGATGGATTTTACATTGCTATTTTTAGTGATCCTATACTCCTGAATAAAGCGTATTACAATGTGCACGGAGCCTTTCAATTCTGTATGAAATCTTATGGTGGCGATGGGTTGAACGAGCAGGTGAAGGCTACTGTCTTTAAAAAATTTAAAGGATTTCAGATAATCACTGTTATGGAGATCAGCAACCTGGAAAACGTAGTATATTATATTAAAATAGTGAGCCCGACAAAAATAAAGACCCTCAAATGCTATGATGGCATGATAGAAGTTACAGAAGATTATATCAATGGAGGGCTCTAGTCTCTGTTGACCGCTCCCTTGATCATGGACTTACTTTGCTGCACTTAGTTTCTGGGACGTGTTTTGCGCAGCTAATGTATTGCTACCATTTTATTCGTGCAGTGTTTTGTTTTGTTTATCGATATATAAAATTTTATCCCCCTTCATTACCCTGCCTTCCCCATTTGCAAAAGCGTTCGCAAAATTGTACATGGGCTTTATCACCCAGCTCCCTTTGTTATCAATATAGCCCCAAAGCCCTTTTGCATCTGAAGCCGATGCGAGGCCTTCAGAAAAACTGTTTGCATTTGCAAATTGGAACGGGATTACGATTTGGCCAGTTTTATTAATGTAACCAAAAAGATTATCCTTTGAAACAGCTGCAAGTCCGCCGTTGAAATTCAGAGCGTCATCAAATACAGCTTCCGTGATTGCTTTGCCGGTGCTATCAAGATACTTCCATTTCCCTTCCATCTTCACGGCCGTGTATCCTTCGTTGTATGTTAGCCCATCAGTGTATTGCGGTTTTATCACTTCCACGCCATTTTTATTCACATAGCCCACTTTGCCATCCTTTTCTACTTTGGAAAGACCACAAACGCAATTATCAACAAATTCGTAATTCTTTTCCCATTTCTGCGAATAACCGCAAAGTGCAGGGAAAAACAGCAGAAGCGCAAGTAACTTTTTCATACCGTTATTTTTTAAAGATGAAAAAATGTGCATGAGGCGCACAAATTACCTGGCTTTGCTATAATAAATTATGATCTTGGACAGCAGAGAATATGATTGATATCTTTTAAGTATGGACCATGGATTTGAGCTTACTTCTGTAGAACTCATGCTATGACATATGTTGCAAAATGATTGATGCATCTGCATTCAAGCTAGTGGGGGTCCTGTCATTTACCATCTTTTTAATTCATTTTATTCTTTCCTTCACAGGAGCCAGCTGGTTTAGGTTACTTACAGGCTTATCTAAGTAATAGTAAGCAGTCGCAGCATAATCATCCACACGATAGAAATTTACCCAGCCTTTAGGAAAATCTTCACTGGATAATGATGGTGGCCTTCCCATCAGCATGGTAAATTCATGTTCTCCGGACACTGAAACAGGGATCATGGGCACACCTTTTCCTTTTATTGCTTTTACATCCCTATCAAACCCGCCGCCCATTTCCTGAATGGTAGCTTTAAAATGATCCTGAAAATAGATGGGGTCGGGAATATGAAACCGGTAAAATGCATACTGCCCATGGTGACCATCGGCCAGGGTGCAGCCCTGGTACAAGTGCGTAAAGCCGCCTTCGCCCCAGCCCGTACCAATATAGTCTTCCGACCCGGTGCCATTTATTGTGGGGTGAGCACTATCTCCGTCTATATAAAACTTAACTTCTCCTTCTCCCCACCAGGTTTGACCGTAGGAAGAATCCACGTTAACCCCGACATT
>DATMMJ010000121.1:0-10316 GCA_035569795.1 Puia sp.
AGTGCCTTCTCTTTTTGGTTCTGCAGTAAATAAATATTGGCAATGTAGTACGGCACTACTTTTTCATAGTTTGGCGCTTCTTCTACTACCTGGAAAGCAGTCAGCGATTCAGCGTAGTTCTTATCGTTAAAGCAAATAAAGCCGTAATAATAATTTGCATCACGATAATTCGGATCCTGAGGTAGCTGCCGGATTGCATTGAAAAGCGGCTTAGCGAGATTGAAGCGTTGTTGCGTAAAATAGCAATACCCTTCATGAAATTTCAAATCAGCAATCTCCCGGTTGTCAAGGTTTTCCAAACTAACATGCTCGTATAACCGGACTGCGGAAGTGAAGTCTCTTTTGCGGAAATAATATTCAGCCAGGTGAAAGCTCATCATCTCAACCCTTGGATTATTGTTCTCCAGGTCAATGAATTCACCAGCACTTTGTTCAGCGAGTACTTCGTTTTGTTTCAACGCGCAAACGATAGTATAATATTTTATCTCTTCGGAAATCACCGACTGATTGCTTTTATCGGTCTCGCGCATGCTTGACTGGAGTTCCTTGAATAACGGGTAGGCAAGGCTATAATACTCCTTCTGGTAATATTCTTTTGCCTGTTTAAAAGTTGCCTGCGGGTCGCTGAGAAACTGTGTTTGCTGGGCAACGATAGAAGATGTAATGGAAACAATGAATCCCAATAAGATTGCTCTTTTCATTCCAATGTCCTTGTGTTAGGTAAGTTAACGCGCTAAAGTTTCTAATTATTTCATCGTTTACCAAACATCATTCCAAACACGTGTGGATAACTGAAAGGATTAACATTTCTTTAGAGAGTTGCGGCAAAAATCAAATCCGCTATTTTTGTTTAAATTAATAAAACTGATGAAAAGACTATTATCAACGGGCTACTCAGATACCGCATTCAATATTTCCACTTTAGTGTTGCGCGCAACCTTTGGGATATTGATGTTTCTAAATCATGGCTTATCAAAACTGAATAAGTACACTGAACTGCAGCACAGCTTTTTTGACCCTATGCATATTGGGCACCGATGGTCACTGCTGCTGGTGCTTTTTGCGGAAATAGTTTGCTCCTTATTGCTGGTACTGGGCTTATTTACCAGAATTGCTGCTCTTTTTCTATTTATTGATATGCTTGTTGCTGTTTTCTTTTTTCATAAAGGCCAGCCTGTTTCCCAATATGAATTAGCCATCGTTTTCCTGGTTGCATTTTTCATTAGCTTTCTTCTGGGGCCAGGCAGGTACAGCGTTGATAGGATGACGGGGAAGTGACTCTCCATTAATGATTGATTAAAAATAATTCTGAGCATGTTCATATCCGAAACACTGATACGCGTGCGTTACGCAGAGACCGATCAGATGGGCGTTGTATACCACGGCAATTACGCGCAGTATTTTGAAACAGCCAGGGCAGAAAGTATCAGGCAAATGGGATTTACTTATAAGGACATGGAAACCCTTGGCATTATAATGCCAGTGGTGGAATTGCACACAAAATTTCTCAGGCCTGCCACCTATGATGAGCTGTTAGCCGTGAAGGTTATTTTAAAAGAATTGCCAACCGGCCATCGGATCGAATTTCATCACGAGGTGTATAATGAAACCAGCGTACTGCTGGCTATCGGAAGAATCGTTTTATATTTTATGGATGCAAAGACAATGAAAAAGACGACGATGCCTTTGGAACTTTATGAAAAACTTGTAGTGTATTTTAAATAATGATATGCAAGCAAACGAATTAACAATACTTTTCAGGCCTGTCGGACCTCAAGAACTTGCTTTAATTGAACAGTCAGGCTGGACAAGATTTCCACCGCGGCTGCCGGAACAACCAATCTTTTATCCGGTAATTAATGAGGAATACGCAATTCAAATTGCAAGAGACTGGAATGTCCCTGCATCGGGTTCAGGCTTTGTTACAAGGTTTGCAGTTAAAACGGGCTATATAAGCAAATTTGAAATTCAGCATGTGGGAGGAGAAATACACACCGAGTTATGGATTCCAGCAGAAGAGCTTGAAGAATTCAATGATAATATTGTAGGCCAAATTGAAATAACAAGAGAATTTTGAC
This sequence comes from Puia sp., assembly GCA_035569795.1. Classification (GTDB taxonomy): domain Bacteria; phylum Bacteroidota; class Bacteroidia; order Chitinophagales; family Chitinophagaceae; genus Puia. The sequence goes on from DATMMJ010000121.1 coordinate 2,079, forward strand.
AAATTTCCATTTGGAATGTAAAAGCAATGGTACCTTGATTATACCCTATGATAATCTCCTTTCCACTCTCTAATCTCTTTTTTTATTTCAGCACTGTTCAAGCCCTCATCAGCAGCTTTTTTTGCCAGATTCACAAACTCTTCATCCGGTGCAAAACGAAGTGCAATGACCTGGCTTAACTGCAATCTATGATCCAGCAATTTTCCTGTCAATGCAAAATGCCGGAGGTTTTCTTCGGCGCGGATGGCTCTGTCCTGCGCTATGAGCGGAAAACTGCGCACCCACCAAAATAACAATCCTAATATAACAGCAACAAGACAAATAAGAGAAGCAGAATACAGATTCCGATGGCCTGAATGAAGCAGATTGACAATTGAACCAATCAATAATACAAGAATAGGTAACCCGGTAACAATATGAAATCCTGGGACTAGACGCCTGTGGTTTTTATAATTCTGCATGTTCATGAAATTATTTTTCGCATAGTTACAACAATTGGCGACACACCTGAAAGAAGGACGAACTTATTTAAGGCGTAAGACATGCCTCCATAGCTTATAAGAGCATTTAATGCCTTCTTTAGATCCATTGTTCCAAAGTGAAAAAGAAAAAATCATTTTTCGAAAACCAGCATGGGGTATTCGCCTTTCAGCCCGCATTTTTCCGGCTCCTTTTCTTCTTTGTTATACAGCCAGTCTAAAATCTGCCTGCCAAAAAACCATGAATGGATATAGCCTTTCATAAAAGGGACGCTTACTGAGCGCCAAACTTTTAACTTGAACGGAGGGAGGTTATTTTTGAAATACTCGAAGTTGTGAGCATAGAAATAAAGCATCTTGCCCTGCTTGTCTGCACCAGCCATTTTGCGGAAAGCATTTACCGTGCGGTTCCTGATAAACACAGCACCACGGAAAGGGAGGAGCCAGAAATTCATCCACGGGGAATGTTTGTACCATTCATACACCACCACTCCCTTGCCTTTTGGCGCAAGCAGGCGGTAAAGTTCTTTAATGGCTGTTGCCTGCTCTTCCTTGGGAATATGATAAATAGTGTTGAGTGAAATGAAGCCATCCATCACGTTATCTTTGAAAGGCATTTTGGTCATATCGCAAAGCACGCACAATGCTTTATCTCCCAATTTAGTTCTCACTTCGCTGAGTGCCTGGAATGAGAGATCAACACAAACCCTGTATTTGTAGTTGGCGGAATATTGCAGATAGTCCTCGTACTGCAATGCGCCGGACGCCGCGTCCAGCATGTATTTACCGCTTGGGTTCAGAAATTCGCTTACTCGGTTATGACATTTTTTTAAATATTCTTTCGATACGTCGCGAAGGTCTTCAAATATTACTGCGTCCTCATAATTACCAGCCTCATCGGTGTGCCAGCCTCGCTTATCATAAAAGTCCTGCACCAATTTTTTGTCATCGCTGATAGTGTCTTTGATAATCTTATCAGGAGAATCAACTATAGCAAGGTCACGCAGCAATAAAATAATTTCTTTTATTATCGGGTATATATATCCGCCGTCAAGGGAAATCAACCCCTTCTCGATGCTTTCCGTAAATGGCTTGCCATCGGCCTGAAAAACTTTTCCTTGAGCAATTTTTTGATTTAATGCAGTGATTTCTTCCGGTTGTAACGAGCGCAGATCTTTTCCGGTGATGGGGCAGTTGAGAATATTGATCCATTCCATGCAATAATCTTTTTTTGTGCGCTAAAATAGTTCATGGGACTGAATTTCACAAAGTAATGCAAAAAAATAACGGATAAAAACCCAAGCCTATCGCATTTTGCGGTTAACCGCTGCGAATTATCGCAACACCTACCTTTGCTGATTATTTACAGTCATGGAAAAGATTTTTGCAAGCATCGTTACTATTGGTGATGAATTATTGATTGGCCAGGTGGTTGATACCAACAGCGCTTGGATGGCGCAGCAATTGAATAAAGCAGGCATCTGGGTGAAGCACCGCATGGCAGTCGGGGATGTTTGGGAGGATATATGGAATGCACTGGATGAAGAGAGTCAAAGAGCGCACATTATTTTAATCACCGGTGGTCTAGGCCCAACTGCTGATGATATTACCAAACCACTGCTGAATGAATATTTCGGATGCAAAATGATTGTTGACGAGGGTGCGCTTGCCAACGTAAAAAATATTTTTGAGAAGGTTCTGAAATGGCCACTGATTGACCGCAACCTGAAACAAGCCGAAGTACCTGATGGCTGCAGTGTCATTCAAAATAGACGTGGCACTGCGCCCGGGATGTGGTTTGAAAAGAACGGGAAGATATTTATTTCGATGCCAGGAGTCCCGTATGAAATGAAAGGTATGATGACAGATTACGTGATACCGGCTTTGCAAAAACATTTCACGCTGCCTTTTATCATGCACAAAACATTGCTGACTACAGGCATTGGAGAATCATTTCTGGCTGAGCATATTAAAGAATTTGAACAGTCATTGCGGGGGCACATTAAGCTTGCTTACTTGCCAAATTATGGCATGGTTCGTTTGCGCCTGACGGGTAGCGGTGGTAATAAGGACGAGTTGGATAACGACTTGGGATCTAAATTTGAAGCCCTAAAGCAACTCGTTAAAGAATGGATGGTAATTGATGAGGACCTGACGATGCAGCAAGCGGTTGGGAATTTATTGAAGGAAAAAAAACAAACGGTAGGAACGGCTGAAAGCTGTACGGGTGGTTATATCGCGCATTTGATCACAAGCGAACCCGGTGCTTCCGTTTATTATAAAGGCAGTGTGGTTAGTTATGCATACAAGACAAAAGAAGAGGTGCTGCATGTAAGCCCACAAACCCTTGCAACTTATGGAGCAGTAAGCGAAGAGACGGTCCGGCAAATGGCAACGGGCGCACTGGCATTATTGCACACAGATTATATTGTCGCAACATCTGGTATTATGGGACCAGATGGGGGCACTCCGGAAAAACCTGTAGGTACAGTGTGGGTAGCTGTTGGAAGAAAAGAAAAAATAATTACCCAAAAATTTTATTTTCGGTTTGACAGGCTGCGCAATATTGAGCTTACCGCAACCAATGCCCTTAATTTGCTGAGAAAATGCATATTAGAATCATGAACACACGGCCCCCGAGTGATTGTGCAGAAATAATTACCTTTAACGTCGATTGTGTTGGTGAAGCTTTGCTAAGATATCTTTTGATATATATTTATTATTAAACGGCTGAGCTTTTCTGTGGTTCCGGGAAACGCTGTGTCTGCCGTTGACTGGAATCACTCGGGTTGAAACGCAAACGTTGAGAACTTAAAAAAAAATGTTGATTAAAATTAATAACAAATATTATGGCGCTTGTAGACCTGATAATGCCTAAGATGGGGGAAAGCATTATGGAAGCCACTATCCTAAAATGGCACAAACAGCCTGGTGACAAAGTAAATGAGGATGAAACAGTGCTGGAAATCGCTACTGATAAAGTGGACACCGAAGTGCCTTCAACTGCGCAAGGTACCGTGGAGGAGCTTCTGTTCAAGGTGAACGATGTAGTACCTGTGGGCGCTGCGATTGCAAGGATACGGACAGGAGCGTCTGAGACAGTTGTTGTTCAATCACCGCCCCCTCATGAGATAGTGCATGAGGCAAAATCGCTTAGTGGTTCTAATGGCAAGCAAGCCACAATGAGCAGTAACCGGTTTTATTCTCCATTGGTTCTTAATATAGCTTCCAACGAAGGGTTGGCCATGAGTGAACTGGAAAAAATACCTGGTACCGGCAATGAGGGGAGGGTTACCAAGCAGGACATTTTGCAATACCTTTCTGCAAAAGGATCAGCAAATGCAGGAGATACAGAATACAAATTTCAGGAAACAGGAAACAAGGCACAGGAAATAACTGTGATTCCCCGGCCACATGCCCTGGAACAACAATCTACTACATCTTATAGTGGCAATGTGGAGATCGTTGAAATGGATCGCATGCGCAAGCTGATTGCACACCATATGGTCAGCAGCCAGCATACCAGTGCACATGTGACCAGTTTCACTGAATCTGATGTAACCAATCTTGTGCTATGGCGGGAAAAATCGAAGATGGAATTTGAAAAAAGAGAAGGCACAAAAATCACGTTCACTCCGTTATTTATAGAAGCAGTGGTTCGCTGCATAAAAAAATACCCGCTGATCAACAGCTCAGTTGATGGAGACAAGATTATTTTAAAGAAAGACATTCATATTGGCATGGCTACTGCATTGCCAAACGGCAATCTGATTGTGCCCGTTATAAAAAATGCTGACCAGTTGAATTTGGTCGGGCTCGCAAAACAGGTCAACAATTTAGCAGACAATGCCCGCACCAATAAATTAAGGCCTGAAGACACCCAGGGTGGCACTTTTACGTTGACAAATGTCGGGACATTTGGGTCTTTGATGGGCACTCCGATTATCAATCAGCCACAGGTAGCAATATTGGCCGTGGGAGCAATCAAAAAGCGGCCAGTCGTAATTGAGACTTCGCAAGGAGATTCCATTGCAATAAGGCACATGATGTATTTGTCCCTGTCTTACGATCACCGCATCATCGATGGCAGCCTTGGTGCAACCTTCTTAACTGCGGTTGCAAATGAACTGCAGAACTTTAACCCGGAGAGGGACTTCTGAAAATATCTTGGATAAGATAATTGTTTGTAAAACTACTTGTTTGGTGAACCCTGACGTATGAAAAAAATCAGCTTAGTTTCTTTATGCCTACTGTATTGGGTGATTTCTTGTTATACTCAAGCGTTGAAAAAAATTACAATAAAAAGGGGCGACAGGTTTCAACATACTAAAGAAATTTTCGAGGTGTTGAAAGACAATGAATCCATCAGGCAGGGGTCTTACGAAAAATATTATAACGATAAACTAGAGGTATCAGGTTTCTACTCTAATAATCTTAAAGACAGCATCTGGACAGACTATTTTCGTGGTAAACTGGTATCAGTAAGACATTATACGAATGGTTCAAGAACCGGGTTATGGGAATTTTTTTCTTCCGATGGCGACCCGGAAATGCGTATTAATATGGATACCGACTCCATAACATTTGTCAGGGAAAAGAAGGATTCAGTACATAGATCAATAAAAAATGATTCATCAAAAAGGTCACAATTCCTGGATGATCATGGGAAATGGGAAATAATTCCTGCTCAAGCCAAAAGCCCTCAAGATCTATTTTCTATGGGGTATTTCTTAAGATTTTTGAATCATAACCTAAAGTACCCGAATGACGCAATTGATAAGGAGCAGATGGGAACAGTCTGGATTGGTATCATTATAGATGAAGCGGGGCTCCCCGTTGATTACGCTATTGAACAATCTTCTTCTTTTAAATCTCTTGATGAAGAGGCTTTGAGGGTCTGGAAGAATTTTCAGGGAGAATATTTCCCGGCAGTTGTTAACGGGAAAAAAGTGAGATCTAAAATAATTCGTCCATTGATATTTAAGCTTGAAACCAGCCACCACTAACAAAAAAGTCATCCTTGGTAAAGCAACATGTGGAAGATGTATAATTAACCCTTAATCTAACCTGGTCCTAGGTAATAAAACCCAGCTTCAAAAGAGCCCTTATCCCCTACTACCTGAATTATCCTTTATCTATTTTATACATTGATAATTTTTTGCATACTAAGTACCTAAATACAACGTTTAATAAGGTGCTCTTGGAATGCAGTTCAAGAGGTTATTTCATACTCTAATTGCACACACTGTGGATAAACAAGACGTATGATGTACAAGTAATTTTTTGTAATTTGAATTTTGCAAAACCCTAAACCCATAGTACCATGAAATCATTATCAGAAACCTGGTTCGCAGATGGATACATAGATTTTGAGCTGAAAAAATATACACTGCTCGCATACCTGCAAGAAGTAAACAAGCACTTCAATCAAAACATGCTCTATCCCCAGCTATCAGATATTATTTTTCATTACAATAATCTGGTGGCGTTTAGAGAGAACAAGAAATTCCTGCAGGAACAATTCCCCAAAAAACTCACAGGCATACAAATAGAAAAACTGCAGGTTCTCTATGAGCAAATGATCGGTGATGATGAGCTGATGCATGAACTGGAAGAAATAATCAATTACTCTGTTTCTGAAATGCAGACTGCCATCGCAAACGCAACCGAGATTTATGAATTTGTCGAGCACAAGCTCGTGATTTTTCCTGTTGGTATCATACCGCTGGATATTCACGAAGGGTATTTCTTTTTGAACGAAGGATCTTACAGCAGTACGCTTGTTTATAAATATCGCCTCAGCTTTTTTGAGAAACATGATGAAAAATACAGGAGCATTCGTACAGAATATGTGAATACCTGGAAGCGGAATATGGTAAACACGTATGAGAACATCAAATCAGAGCTGATAAAAATAAAAACACAGCTACCCAACCCGGCAGTGTATTCCATCGAAACAGAATTGAAATTCCCTGTTGAAGAAACGTTGCTGCCTATCGCCAAAAGAAGTTTGGTCAGATATATCTCAAAAGCTGCATAATCTTATTTTACTTCCAGACCCCAATCAATCCCCTTTAAGGTTGCAGGTACACCGTCTGTAATCCATAGTGGCGGTTTTTCACCTTTCAGCAGCCAGTCAAAATATTGCTGTTCCCTGATCTGTATGTCTTTGCGGTTTCTTCTTTCCACGAGGTTATGGGCTTCCCCGTTATAACTCAATAACCATATCGGCTTGTTTAGTCTGCGCATGGCAGTGAAAAATTCAATTCCCTGATACCAGGGTACCGCACCGTCTGCATCATTGCTCATGATGACAAGGGGCGTTTTCACTTTTTGCAAATGGAACAACGGAGAATTCTCCATGTATAGATCAGGCCGCTCCCAAATGGTGGCGCCTATGCGGCTTTGGGATTTTTCGTATTGCATCTGGCGGTTTAGGCCGCTTTCCCATCGGATGCCTCCATAAGCGCTGAACATATTGACGACTGGAGCGCCTGCCCATGCAGCAGCAAAAAGATTTGTCCGGGTGATAAGGTATGCCGTTTGATAACCTCCCCAACTTTGGCCCTGTAATCCAATTTTTGTGCTGTCAATAAATCCTTGTTGAATGAGTGCCTTTGTGCCGCTCACAATATAATCATAAGCGCTTTTGCCCGGATGGCCGGTTGTGTACCATATATCAGGGACAAACACTACATAGCCGCGGCTTACAAAAAATGGAATATTTAATCTTGATGGGGTAGGTGATGGAGCCAGGTAATTATATAGCGTATTATTATTGCGCTCATAATAATAGACAATCATGGGGTATTTTTTCTTAAGGTCGAAATTCTCTGGCTTGTACAAAATACCTTCTGTTTGTTTGCCGGTGAAAGCTTTCCATTTGAACAATTCCGCGCTTCCCCAGAGATACCCCGATTGTTGGGGGTTGATATTTGAAAGTTGTTGTTCAGTTAAAGAATCGAAAAATATTTGCTTTCGCGTTCCTTCTGGAATGTAATTTTCATCCGGAAACATTCTGATTTGACCTGCACATATATTAGGAGATGTAATAAAATTTTCTTTCGTATAAATTAGCACGGAGTCATTTTTTGCTTTTTCAAAACCACGGTAAAAATTCATGGTTAGCTTAGTATAACCCATGACCCCTTTCCAATTAAAACTCCATTGATCAATTCCTGACATTTTATTTTTTTCGTTGAATGCCAAAAAATAAAGCGTCTGTTTATCAGTAATAAATTTTTCATCCTTATCAACATTGATATATCGATATACAATTTTACTTTTTCTGCCCTCAGATATTGGAACAGATTTTTCTTTTCCATTCGGATCAACTTTCCAAACATCATACCTGTCATATACCAGCACATATTTATCATCCGTCATCCATTTAATAATACCATAGGGATTCGGGTCGTCTGGCACATCATTGTCTTCATCATAAAATGGCGTTTTGACGTCTGCAGCTACTGAATATACCTTGCTTGATAGGCTGTTATACACTGAATATACTTTTTGTTTTTCATCATACAACAACAAATATTTCCCGGTGTAAGACGGGTAAATGCTTCCTTTAAAATCTTTCAGAATTAATTTCTTTTCTCCTGTATTTGCATTGATAGCATACACGTCATTCAAAGTAAATCCCTGCCATTGCCTGGCAACTCGCTTGCCAAAATCTGAGCTTGCGTAAAACACATTCCCGTCGCCTTCTTTAGTGATTTGTATCTCAGGGAATTTCTCATCGCCCAACTGAACT
>DATMMJ010000122.1:0-8894 GCA_035569795.1 Puia sp.
CATCCGGAAGTTCAATAAAATAGACATATTTCATTTCCCAGTCTGCATATTTGCTTTTCTCCAGGCCATCTTTGACCTGATCTGGCAAATCATTCTCGGTGATTTCTTTTTCGGTGCTTTTCCATTCGCCCTTATCTGTGAAACGTGCTTCATATTTTTCGTTGTTCATCTCAAAGCTCGCTGCAAATACGGAGAGCTTATCTTTCCACGAAACGTTTTCCGCATCCGGGTATTTCACTTTCAATGCTTCAGTGACTTCAGCAGGGATTTTTCTAATCTGAGCGTATGTAGTGATAGCTCCAAAAATCAGCAGCATTAAAATCAAAGAGGTTACAGCATTTTTTTTCATAATTTCATTTTTGTGTTTGAATACAAAAATGGCAACTTTATTTTGAACTAGTGCTTTAGGAAATCCTAAAATTTAATCTTTGCCCTGCAAAACAATCACAATTTCGCCTTTCACTCCTTTTTCCTTAAAATAATAAAAAACTTCAGTAAGTGTGCCGCGTTTATTTTCCTCAAAAATTTTGGTGAGTTCCCGGCTCACCGAGCAATGTCGTTCTTCTCCAAAATGCACAATGAGTTCTTCAAGCGTTTTTAATAAACGCATAGGAGATTCATAGAGAATTATGGTTCTTTCTTCCTCAGCTAATTTTTTCAATAAAGTTTGTCTTCCCTTTTTCAACGGCAAGAACCCTTCAAAAACAAAATGGTTTGTTGGCAGCCCACTGTTTATCAATGCAGGCACAAACGCGGTTGCTCCGGGCAGGCATTCAACCTGCACTCCTACTTTGATACATTCTCTAACTAACAAAAACGCCGGGTCAGAAATACCTGGAGTACCGGCATCCGTCAGTAATGCCATTTTCTTTCCCTGCAATAACTGATCAGTCAAATGATGCACAACCTTATGCTCGTTATGCTGATGATAAGGGGAGATCGGTTTGATTATCTGATAATGATTGAGCAATTTGATTGAAGTACGCGTGTCTTCGGCTACTATCAGGTCAACTCTTTTTAATATTTCAATTGCGCGGAAAGTAATGTCCTGCAGGTTGCCGATGGGAGTAGGAACGATATAAAGCATAAGGAATTTGAAAATGTCAAAATGTCAAAATTCGAAAATGAGTCGGCGATAAAACCTTTATTTTCAGATTTTCTATTTTTCACATTCGCTAATTTACAGAGACTTCGAAATATTCCATCACTGGGTTCGCCAATAATTTGTTGCTGGCATTTTCTGCAATTTGTTTTGCCTCATCAGCACTACTAGCTTCGATCTGCAAGCTGATGTTCTTACCCACTCGCACATCGGTTACTTTATCAATCCCTAAATTCTGCAACCCGCTCATCACGGCTTTTCCCTGCGGGTCAAGCAATTCTTTTAATGGCATCACTTTTATATGGACCGAAAAAATCATGTTGTCTCATTTTTGAAGGCCAAAGATAATAGAATATAAAAAATAAATACGACCGGCACAGCAAGCCATTTAAAAAATATGCCTGCTATTACGGCTATGAGGAGCAAAATAATTTTAGAGAGATTATTTTTTAAAGTCAAATCTTTGAACTTCAGTGCCATCAAGGATAAATTGCATACCATAAGATAGCTAATCAATACAATGAATGCATATAAAAACCATTTGTTCAATAATAATTTTAATATGATTTCGCTATCTGTGTGCCAGTATATTAATGGCAAAGAAGCGATCAACAGGCCTGCTGCAGGAGATGGCATTCCCTTGAAAACATATTTCTGAGCGCTGTCAATATTGAATTTAGCGAGACGGTAAGCTGCTGCGCAAGGGACTATCAGCGCTGGGAGCAACCAAAACATAGATATTTCCAGACCATTTTCCTGCTTCATAAAACTCATTCTTAAGAATTGATAAAGGATCAGACCGGGGGCAACACCAAAGCTTACCACATCTGCTAGTGAATCCAACTGTTTTCCTTTATCAGAAGTTGCGCCAAATAGTCTTGCTACAAAACCATCCAAAAAATCTACAACTGCAGCAAGCGCCATAAATAAGGAAGCCATCCATATTTTCTCAGGCATATCCACTAGCTGATTGCCATCCGCACTATACATAATAGATATACCATTTTGCAAAATGAAAATGATAGCAATGCATCCGAAAAAAAGATTCAGCAGTGTGAACAGGTTAGGTAATTGTTTCATGTTGATTAGCTAATTATGTAATGCGCTTCTCTGCAAAATATTGATTCCGTAATTGCTCTATTATCAAATCAGCGCCTCATCTCATTAAATTTTCGATCTCTTCTACTGTCAGCGGAATTTTTTCCATTAAATCCTTATTGCCGTTTCGGGTTATCCACACATTATTTTCAATGCGCACCCCCATTTTTTCCTCTTCAATATAAATACCCGGCTCCACTGTGAACACCATGCCCGGTTTTATGGGCTCGGTGCGTGTACCGAGGTCATGCACATCAATTCCCAGATGATGCGAGATACCATGATACATGTATTTAAAATAAGCAGGGTTTTCCGGCGTCTCATTTTTAAGGTCTGATTTTTTTAACAACCCAATCTTCAAAAAAACCTGGTTGGCTTGTTCACCTACTTTCTTTGTATACTCTAAAATGGTGATGCCAGGCTTTAATAAAGATTTTGCATAATTGTGCAAATGCAAACAGGCATTGTAAACTGTTTTCTGCCGTCTGGTGAATTTGCCATTTACGGGGACTGTCCTTGTAAGGTCCGCGCAATAACCTCCGTATTCTGCACCAAAATCCATTAGTATCAAGTCCCCATCCTTACATTGCTGATTGTTGGAAATATAATGGAGCGTTCTTGCATTATCCCCGCTGGCGATAATGCTGTTATAAGCAATCCCGGTTGCACGTTGGGATAAAAACGAATGAAAGATTTCAGCCTCAATCTCGAATTCATTTACGCCTGGTTTGATAAATTTCAGCAAGCGTAAAAAAGTGTTGCGGGTGATTTCTATAGCCTCCTGCAGCACTTCAATTTCGAGTGGGGTTTTTATAGCACGCAACTGTTTCATGATCTTTGCCGCGCGATGATATTGGTGCAAAGGATAACGCTGCCTTATATCTTCAATAAACCGGTACTGGCGTGTTTGCAGAAGGCTGCCCTTCCTGTCATTCTCGTTGGAACCGAGATATATATTTTCTACAAGATGTATCCAAGACTGCAAAAGACTATCCAGGCTATCAAGCCAAACAATAGTTTGTATTCCAGAAATTTTTTTCCCTTCCTCAGCTCTCAATCTTTTTCCGTCCCATTTTTCCTTTAACTCGTTTGGTCGGACAAGCACCAGCACTTCTCGGTATTTTGGATCCGGGTGGTCAGGGGAGATGATTACCATCGAATCTTCCTGCGTTATGCCGCTAAGCCAGAACAGATCGCTATTCTGCTTGAAAGTATACAGCGCATCCCCATTGCTTGGGACCTCATCATTGCTCACGAAAATTGCAATTGAATCCGGTAACAATTCTTTAGTGAACCGCTCTCTGTTCTTTACAAAAATATCAGGATTTAAAGGAGGATATTTCATAATCAACCAGAATTGAAATGAAGCAATAATTGTAAAAGTAAAGAATGATTTGCTAGAGACTGGCCGAAAAATAATTATTACCGCGGATTGCACTTAAAAAAAAGCACAGAACAGAAAACTTTTCTTGGATATCCCCAAAATCGTTCCTCGGAAATGTTTCGCCAAAATCACAAGAAACATTTGAATAGTCAAAATTTGAAGGATAGCGCAAAAAGATTCTTTGTGAAAAAAATTATTTAATGATTCGCACTGGTTCAATAAACAATCTTACATAAAAGAATTTGTATAAACTAACAACTGTTAGTTAGATGAAATTCTATCGATAGCCTTAATCATTGTAAATCATCTAATTTAAGTGTCATTTTGAACTTTGTTTTAGACAAAATATAACTTTAGTTTTGTTTTAATCATAATGCCCCTTGCCATGCATGTACCAGCCCTTTATCTTCCCCACGATAAATTACTTTCTTGTGGACTTCAGTTTTCTGACACGTTGCATTATCAATTAACATCTGAGGAATTGGTACAACAAACACTCGATCGCGGCGAAGGTGTGCTGAATGATACCGGTGCTTTGGTCATCAGTACTGGCGAATTTACGGGCCGCAGCCCAAAGGATAAATTCATTGTGAAGGATGAAATTACCTCAGATGCGGTTGACTGGAATGATTTTAACCAGCCGATTGAAGAAAGATATTTCCATACCATTTTAAACAGAATAACAAATTACCTTAACCACCTGCCTGAAATATGGGTCCGGGATTGTTATGCATGCGCCGATAGGCGTTACCGTTTACCCTTGCGCGTTTTCACCGAAACGCCTGCCCTAAACCTTTTTGCTTACAACATGTTTTTGCGCCCCACACAGTTAGAGCTCGAAAATTTTAATCCGGGATGGCAAATACTATCAGCACCCGGCCTAAAACTAAACGCACTCGAATGTGGGATACGACAGCACAATGCAGTAGTAGTTTCATTCTCCCATAAAATGATTCTTATTGCAGGCACAGGGTACACCGGCGAGATGAAAAAAAGCATTTTTGGCATCCTGAATTTTATTTTGCCGCACGACAAAAATGTGCTGAGCATGCACTGCTCTGCCAATGTTGGAGCGAGTGGCGATACTGCCATATTTTTTGGTCTAAGCGGAACTGGCAAAACTACACTCAGTACAGATCCCAACAGGAAACTGATTGGCGATGATGAGCATGGCTGGGCTAGTGACAGGGTCTTTAACTTTGAAGGTGGATGCTATGCCAAATGCATCAATTTAAATGAACAAAAAGAGCCTGAGATTTACCAAGCTGTACGCAAAGGCGCACTGGTTGAAAACGTAAGGTTTTTTCCTGGATCCAATAGAATCAATTTCGACAATGGCTCAGTTACTGAGAATACCAGAGTTTCTTACCCGCTGGATTATATCGCTAATGCAGTAGAGCCTTCCATTGGCAATGCACCGCAAAATATTTTCTTTCTGGCATGCGATGCCTATGGAGTTCTGCCACCCGTTTCAAAATTAACTCCTGGCCAGGCCATGTACCAATTCATTTCAGGCTACACAGCAAAAATTGCTGGCACCGAAACAGGCATTAAAGATCCGAAGCTCACTTTCAGCGCTTGCTTTGGCGCTCCATTCCTGCCCTTGCACCCGCGTACATATGCTGCAATGCTTGGTCAAAAAATAAGAGACAATAAAGTGAAAGTATGGCTTGTGAATACGGGCTGGACTGGTGGCCCTTATCTTGTTGGAAGTAGGATTAAACTTTCCTATACCAGGGCGATGGTTAACTCGGCGCTCAACGGGGCCCTTGACAATATCGAATATAAAAATCACCCGATTTTTGGGATGGCTATGCCTGTTAGTTGTCCCGGAGTGCCTTCTGAAATACTGAACCCGATAAATGCATGGAGTGATAAAGAAGCTTATACAGAGCAGGCAAAATGTCTTGCGCGCAAATTTATTGAGAACTTCAAGCGGTATGAATCTGGCATTTCACCTGAGATTTTGGCTGCTGCTCCCATTTTTTGAAATATTTTGTTAAAAAATGTTCATAAAATCAAATAAAATAATGATATTGGCAACCAATTTTTTTTAGATCTGTCGGCCTCTAGCATTGCTTGCTAAAAACTCCACCAATTTTGGTGGAGTTTTTGTTTTGTTAACTCTGGATTTCATCAAAATTTATAGATCTGTTTGATCGTTGTTCAGGATAATCATTCACAAAAAAAATTAATCTATGCAGTTGATGTTGCAATTTTTTTTCATCACATTTTTGTCCTCTTTGTGTTACAAAAGCAATTCATTAATTGATTGGAGCAGCGACAGGAAACTTACCTGGGATGATTTCAAAGCCAGGCCTCAGAAAAACTCCCCTAACGCCGCACTCACAGGAACAAATATAAAATTTGCATATAGCTATAAAAGCAATGAAGGCTTCAAATATCATATCACCTGCCAATTTGATAAGAACAGTTCCTGGGGCAGGATTAAAACCGATTATATTTTATCGCATGAGCAGGGCCATTTTGACATAGCGGAAATATATGCACGCAGACTGCACAAAGCATTGAAGCAATACACGCCTGTTGTTGACAACGCAAATAAAGAAGTGAATAAGATATATGAAAAAACCATGGGCGAATTAACTGCTACACAGTCTCAATACGACCGGGAGACAAACTTTTCGATCAATAAATCAGAACAAAAAAGGTGGCTCATAAAAATAAGGGATGAATTGAAAAGTTTTGAAGAATATGCTGATTACCATTAAGATCATGCCTTTTTTGTCTACTCAATCGCAGAACCAGAAAAAAAATGGACGCTTCAATGTCTCGTTGGCAAAGAAAAAAATCAAAACAGGCCATATAACTGCGAGTCAATCCTGGTAATTATCTCACCTAGATGTTCTTCATTCTCTGCAAATTTATTCTTGTCAATATCCACTACCAGCAATGGACCTTCTTTATAAGAGTCTATCCATTTGTTATAGAGGTCGTTTAATCGTTTTAAGTAATCTAAGCGAATATTCTCTTCGTACTCTCTTCCGCGCTTTTGAATTTGCCCAACAAGCGTCGGAACGGAGGCCTGGAGATAAATCAACAGGTCGGGTGGCTGCACCATTCTTTTTAATGTTTGGAAGAACTGGAAGTAGTTATTATAATCGCGTTTGCTCATGAGACCCATATCATGCAGGTTAGGAGCGAATATGTGCGCATCTTCATAAATTGTCCTGTCCTGTATCACGGTTTCTGTACCGCTTTGTATCTCGAGCAACTGGTTCAGCCGGCTGTTCAGAAAAAATATTTGCAGGTTAAAGCTCCAACGCGGCATTTCTTCATAAAAATCATTTAGGTAAGGGTTATGGTCAACGTCTTCAAACTGGGGGATCCAGCGATAATGCTTGCTAAGCAATTCAGTTAAAGTAGTTTTGCCTGCACCTATATTTCCTGCAACAGCAATATGCTTAGGTTTCTTGATTTTTGCCATCCCCTAAATGTAATTTCTAAATTCTAAAATATAAAATATAAATATGCTTTGTATAGTCTACTGACTATCAGATTTAATAGTATTTCAATCCAATCGCATCTCTCACTAATTGCAATGTAGCTTTAGCACTTGCTCTTGCTTTGGCTGCTCCGTGTTCCATCACTTGCTTCATAAAGTTTTCATCCTTGCGAATTGCCTCAGCTTTTGTACGAATCGGGGAAATGAATTTTATCATATCTTCAGCTAACTGCTTTTTCATATCGCCATAACGGATGCTGCAATGATTAAAATCAGATTCAAATTGCTTTGCAACCTCTTCATCGCTCACTACTTTCATTAAGGTAAACAGGCCTTCAATATAGTCTGGCTTCACTGAATCGGGGATTGTTGGCCCACTATCGGTTTTAGCCTTCATTATTTTTTTGCGAATAAGCTCATCATCATCTGCCAGATACAAAGTGTTCATCTGGTGCTCGCTTTTGCTCATTTTGCCATTGCCATCAAGGCTCATGATTTTTATCAGCTCATCACCATAATTAAAAGCATAAGGCAAAGGAAACACCTCGCCATAGCGATGATTAAAGCGCTCCGCAAAATTTCTTGTCATTTCAATATGTTGCTCCTGATCTTTGCCCACAGGTACTTTCACGGCCCGGTGGATCAGTATATCGGCCGATTGCAAAACGGGATACGTTAATAAACCAGCATTTATATTACCTGGTTGGAGACGCACTTTATCTTTGAATGTTGTGGTTTTTTCAAGCTCGCCTTTGTAAGAAAGCATATTCAGATAAAGATATAGTTCTGCAATCTCCGGAACATCGCTTTGTACATACAGCACGCATTTTTCAGGGTCAAGCCCGCTTCCAATCAGTTCAGACATCAGCCTGATCACATTTTCTTTCAGCTCTTTTGTATCAGGATGCGTTGTAAGGCTATGCCAGTCCACAACACAGAAATAACAATCGTACTCGTGTTGCATGTTCGTCCAATTGCGGATTGCCCCAAAATAATTACCGAGATGAACAAAACCTGTAGGCCTGATCCCGCTGAGGACTATTTCCTTTTTTTCTGCCATAAGGACGGCGAAGATAATGAAAGTTTGAAGTTTGGAGTTTCCGGTCCATTGTCCTGAAACCTGAATGCCATAATTAAATTCAGTCCGCTGACAGGATGCAGCGCTTAGTCCTTGAGTTGGGCTAAGCGACCTCGCCTTTCATTTATTGCCCACAATCTCAAAATTCCTGGCCCCACTCAAATATCAGGCACTAAAAACTGATACCCGCAAATCACCTCCGCTTATCTAAAACCTGCATAAAGTATGGCCGAATCCATTATTTTTGTTTATTAACTTTTTGTATGGAAGTCAATGATGCATTAATCGAGAACTTAGCAAACCTTGCCCGGTTGCAGTTCAACACCGAAGAAAAGGCGGAACTTAAAAAAGACCTGCAGCGAATGATCAGTTTTGTAGAAAAATTGAATGAATTGAATACAGATGGCGTTGAACCTCTTTTGCACATGACCGACGAGATGAATGTACTGAGAGAAGATGCATTACAGGGCTCCATCAGCCGCGATAAAGCTTTGCAGAATGCGCCTTTGGAAGATGGTGTATATTTCAAAGTGCCCAAAGTGATCGCCCAGACAGCTAAAGGGGGGAAAAGGCTAACGTCCTAATTGCAAAACTATCTGCTAAAAATAAAACATGCATCCTAATTCATTTACAAATTTTCAAAGGTCCTCTTCCGGAAACAGTGCGATCATACATCTTGAATCTATTAACAAATCCTATTACATGGGTAAGCAGGAATTACTTGTGTTGAAAGGCATTTCGCTCGATATGTTAAAAAATGAATACG
>DATMMJ010000123.1:0-5145 GCA_035569795.1 Puia sp.
ACAGACAGCATTTTAATGAAACGGGGGATGCAAATGCCAAGCTCGCCGTATTTTGCACTGCGCCTGCAATTAGAAGTCCATTAAATAATCTGCTTACAGAAATCATCGGCACTTTCGTTTTAGTATTTGCAGTGCTTTACATGGCGGGTCCAACAATAAATCTAAATAACTCGGATGGCAAAATGGGGCTAGGGGCAATAGGGGCATTGCCCGTAGCATTTGTTGTGCTTGCAATTGGTCTGTCATTAGGCGGCCCAACGGGTTACGCAATCAATCCTGCACGGGATCTCGGTCCGCGCATTATGCATTTTATTCTGCCCATCCCGGGTAAAAGAAACAGCGATTGGAGCTACGCATGGGTTCCCGTGGCTGGTCCTGTAATTGGTGGAATACTGGCTGCGGTCATTCACAAGATGATTTGAAAGGAGCATTCGTTGCTGGTGACTAGCACTAAACCACCTAATACATTATCACGCTATTTGAATTTGTATATCGATGCAAAGGCTGTTCCCCCATTTTACCTAGACTCTTTTCATTGACCGGCTGGTTTTCGCAAAAAGAAAATACAATGGCGCTAACTAGTGGACTCCATATTTAATGTTTGAAAGAAAAGGCTCAAATCCGCTACTGATAAGGGCTATAGGGGAAAAGT
This sequence comes from Puia sp., assembly GCA_035569795.1. Lineage (GTDB taxonomy): Bacteria > Bacteroidota > Bacteroidia > Chitinophagales > Chitinophagaceae > Puia. The sequence goes on from DATMMJ010000123.1 coordinate 653, forward strand.
ATTTACGAACAATTGTTGATAAGTGTTGATTTTGCTGCATTTCAGTATAATTTTTGCTCTTTATTGGTAGCTAAAACATTACCCATGCGAGAACTCTTAAGTAAATGCTCTATAATTTATGAAGGGTTTCGATCTCCCAGGATTTCTCATTATGAAATCTTGTTTCCAGTACAAAGGGATCTTGATTGCAAATAAAAACTCGTTTATTGCTATTCTTTTTAATGAATTGTGAGGGACTGACGCCAAACATTTGTAAAAGCATTTTATGAAGATGGCTTATATCAGAAAATCCACTTGAATAAGCTGCATCGGAAATGGTTGCGCCGTTGAGTATTTTGGTTACAGCGATCATTATCCTGTTCCAAATAAGATACCTGTGCAAAGGGAAACCAGTAACTGATTTGAACAGCGAGCGAAGCCTGCTTGGCGACAAGAAAACTTTTCGCGCCAAGGCTTCGATTGTCATTTCATATCCATTTTCTGTTCTCAACAAACTGAGCACAGCCATCAATCGTTTATCAACAGAGACCGCTATTGGGCTACCGGCTACAGTAATTACCAATTGATGGACGACTTTCTCCAATAGCTGCTGATTCGGTTCTATCAGGCATCGTTCCAAATCACCTAATTTAGCCCAATTTGTAATATCGAGATCAAGTGGCGCTATTGTAAGATCCCCGAGGTATTTTGACTTGATCGAATTTGCAATGGCGCTTGTTGCATCCAGATAAAGAATAAGCTGCACACTTTCATTAGTATCTAATTGATGGATGGCTTCTTCCTTTATAACCGCACTATTAAATGTTTGCCATTTGCCCTTTTGTATGCGGCATTTAAAAGAAGCCCGTAAGTCGAATACCAATTGCAAAGTATTGTGGCTATGGAATGGAGTAAGTGCATTGGAAAAGAAAAATGCTGATACGCCATTCCAGATGTACAAGGTATTGGAATATGGAGATACCTGTTTTCTCATCGCTTGATTTTCATAAAATCAGTCGTTTTATACAAATTTCTTGTCCCATTTGCTTCTATCTTTCCAGATAAATAAATTAATCAACTACATAAAGCATGATTTTGATTGGTCATGGAGAATTAGTTAAAAATAAAGCAAATAAGGCTATGTGGTATCCATTCTTTATTGCATCAAAACAAGAGGCAGTCTTTTGCCTGCTCATGCCATTTTTTTTTTGCTTTGCCTATCCGCAAAATCAAAAACCAAATTATATGTTAGGTGACAAGACCATCATTGCATTTGTGGCTACTACAGACACGTCTAAAGCAAGGCCATTTTACGAAAATATGCTCGGCTTAAAAGTTACGAGCATTGAGCCCTTTGCAATTGTATTTGATGCGAATGGAATTCAACTCAGAATGTCCATGACAAAGGAATTGAAGCCCGTTCAATATGCAGTGCTGAGCTGGATAGTTCCAGATATTAAAAAATCTTTAACCGAATTATCGGGAAAAGGAGTAAAGTTTGAGAAATACGATTGGTTCAAACAAGATGAGCTCGGAATATGGACCGCGCCAGATGAAACAAAGGTTGCATGGTTTAAAGATCCTGACGGCAACATATTGGGATTAACAGAGTTTAAGAAAAACTAGTGTCTAGTTAATCTAATGTACTAGAGCATCACGATATCACTTTCGCAAACTTCAATTAAATGATGCAAAGCTATTTGTACGATGTCATTTTCAGCCATTCCCCTTTGAAAATAGGTTTATACAACTAAAAATGATAAAATGTACATTGAGAAAATAAGGAGTATATGTATTGGCCTCCCGGCTGTAACGGAAGATATCAAATGGGGTAACGATCTATGCTTTATGGTAGGCGGAAAAATGTTTTGCGTCATCCTGCTGGAAAGCCCTTTTAAGGTTTCTTTTAAGGTAATCGACGAAGAATTTGAAATATTGATCAGCAAGAAGGGAATTTTAGCTGCTCCTTATGCTGCGAGGCATAAATGGGTTTTAGTGGAAGACACCACCCTCTTTAAGCTGAAAGAATGGGAACAATATCTAATCCGCTCATATAACCTAGTCAAAGCAAAACTTCCTAAAAAGACGCAGCAGCAGATCGATCAACCAACCATTAAATAGATAAAAAATGAAATTATACAGAGTGATCCTTCCCGTTGGTGACATCGATGCGGCTGAAAAGTTTTATTCCACTATTTTGGGAATGCCCGGTCAAAGAATTTCTCCCGGCAGGCATTATTTCGACCTGGACGGCACCATTTTGGCTTGCTATGACCCCAAAGCGGATGACGGCGAGATAGAGCCGGTTTGGAAACCGCATCCCAAACAGTATGTGTATATAGCAACTGAACAACTTGACCATGTTTTTGATATTATCAAAACACAAGGCGCAACGCATGTGGACGATGAAATTAAAAGAATGCCCTGGGGAGAGCGGATGTTTTATGCAAACGACCCATGGGATAGTCCTATTTGTTTCGTAGACAGCAAAACATTATTCACAGGGCATAAAATTTAAACGGATAATGCAATATTCAAACCGTTTTTTATTATTTGTGTTTGCATTTCCTTCCTGGCATCATGGGCTCGCACAATCGTTTAAAATTGGCACAATTGATATATATGGGAATAGGAAAATAAGTTCCAGCAATGTGCTTGGCCACTTAAGGGTAAAGGAGGATGATAGCATTACCCATGAAAATTTTAAACCCGCAGATGAAGTCGCAAAGCTTGAGCAGATCCCTGGCGTAAAGCATGCAACGGTGAGCCCCGTCTGTTGCGACACAGCAGGCAATTTAATGCTGTTCATTGGCATTGGTGAAACTGATTCTTCTATTTTAAAACACCGGAATGTCCCTGGGCAGGATATCCAGTTGCCGGGTGAAATGATCACTGCCTATCGAAATTTGAATGATCAGACGGAGCTTGCAATAAAAAGCGGGCAGGCTGTTGAAGATGATTCACATGGATATGCTCTGCTTAGTTACAAGCCAGCCCGAAATGAGCAAAATAAATTTAAAACCTTCGCCAACCGAAATTTTACCCTTTTGGCAAATGTGTTGAAAAACTCAAGGGACGTAGAACACAGAGCCGCAGCTGCTCAAATAATTGCATATTCAACCAACAGAAAAAAAGTTGTAGAAAATTTGATCTATTCAACCAATGATCCGGATGAAGAAGTTAGAAACAATGCTGATCGGGGGCTTGGTGTTTTAGCAGATTACCTCAACAGGCATCCTGAATTAAAAATATCCATCCCGGCTGGGCCATTTATAAAAATGCTTAATTCAATAGTCTGGACAGACAGGAACAAGGCAGCGATGGTGCTGGTTAAGCTAAGCCAGGACCGTGATCCAAAGCTCCTGCATAAGATAAAGGAACAGGCATTGCCTTCCATCATTGAAATGGCGGGATGGAAAGACAGAGGTCATGCCCTTTTTTCTTTCGTCATTTTAGGCCGTATTGCCGGTGTGAATGAAAAATCATTGGTCACTAAAAATTTCTCGGCTGATTGGGCTGATGAGACTGAAGCAATGGTTGCAAAATGCCATCATTAAAACGCAAAAGAGCATTTTTAGGTTTATGAAAATCCGTTCCATGTCAAAGTGTTCGTTTACGCTCTTCAGAAAACTAAAAGGTCAACACTGGCAAGAACGAGACCTGAATAGCGCTAATATTCCCATAAAGGAGATTAGCCTGAGCACTAAATTTAAAAAGGGATACATTCGTTGAATATCTTTTTTTGCGAATAATTTCAAAAATCAGGAATTGCTTTCCCTGCCTTACTGTTTTTCGAAAAACCCAACAAAACACAGGCTGCAAATTACAAAAACTAAAAAAAGAATTATTTTGTGTCCGGGTATTGTCAAAGTCAAACTCAGCACACTAAAAACAACCGAGTTCTCTTGCTGACACTATTTAATGCCGGGCAAAATATTTGCTAACGTCCGGCTGTGATATCAATAACTCATGGAGCTGCACCAAGGGGGGCTACTGATCGCCCGGGCATGTGCGGGTAAGAGGGAGTCTAAGATTTATTGATTTAAATACACCTACTTCCACATGGTAATGCGGCACATATAGCCCTGATGTGTTTCAATTTTCCATCGCAGACAAAATGACTTCACAGGCTTTTTTGATTTCTTCCAGACCCATAGTCAGCGGCGGCGCAATACGCATGCAGTGCGGAGCGAATAAAAACCAATCAGTTAGTACGCCATGTTCAATGCAGGTATCAATTATTTTTTTATTGGTTTCAAAACTATCAAAGGCAACAGCGATTAATAATCCGCAGGTCAGAAGGTTCTTTATTTTTGGATGAACCAGTAAAGTTTTGAAGAGTCTTTCTTTTTCATTTACCCGGCTGATCCAATCTTGTTCCAAAAGAACTTTCATGGATGCCATGCCGGCAGCGCAGCTTACAGGATGGCCGCCAAATGTGGTGATGTGCCCGAGTACTGGATTGTTGGTCAAAGTATGCATCAATTTTTTGTCAGCAATAAAGGCACCAAGTG
>DATMMJ010000124.1:0-8804 GCA_035569795.1 Puia sp.
GGTAAGGGTCGAAAGACCCGTTAGTCCAGGTATAAATATTGTTGCCGTAGTAGTTGTAATTCTGGCAATGGTACTGGTTCCAATCACCAGCATTACCCCACGAATTGATGCCTCCTAAATTGCCTGCTGTGCCCGTGCCAGCCATATCATTTAGCACGGTTCCTAATATCAAACTGGGGGGCACGCTTGTGGGGTTATTAGGATCAGCTTGTTTCTCCTGGATTTGTTTTTTACAGGAAACCAACAGCAAAGCTCCCACAACGATCAAGAATATATTTTTTATCTGTTTCATATCTTTTTTGATTTTATGGGTTAAAAGGTTAGGTTAAAATTAATGCCATAACTGCGGGTCGTGGGTGTTTGTAACTGTACACCACTACCGTTTATCTGCCCAATAATCTGAGAATATTGATCTACGTCGATATCTTTGTATCTGCTAGGGAAGAAATAAAGCAAATTCCTGCCCACAAGCGAAACAGTTGCACCCTGAACAAAAGATTTCTTGCCAAATAAATTTGTAGACAATTTATATGTTAGGGTCACTTCTCTCAATTTAGCAAAAGTCTTATTGATGGTAACTAGATCCGAAATGGAAGCATCATTGTAAACAAATGGCTGAACCAAGCTTTTTGTGGTGTTTTTAGTCACAGTCAGGTCTTTATAATTCGTAATTACCCCGCTAACCGGATCTAATTGAATGGGAGCTCCTGTCAAATTCACCCCATCTCCTACGTATGCAGCAACATTGGCTTCATCTGATGGTCTTGCTACGCCAAGAGCACCTGTGGCCGCTTCAATATGACGCCCTCCCTGCAAAGTTTTTTGCCTTACATAGTCACTGATCACCCCACCTACCATTCCATCAAACTGGAAGCGCAGCGATAATGCTTTATAGCTGACCACATTCACAACACCCCATTGCCAGTTTGGATCAGCATGCCCAAATATCCTGTTTGCTGAAGTGCCACCTTCTTCCTGCATGCGCATGTGGAGACCGGAAGTTTGGTCTATCACCATTTTGCCGTCGGGCGTCCTTATAAAGCCATCACCATATACTAAATCTATCCTTTTGCCATTGTATTCATAGTTATTAGGGTTGGAATTCTGCACCCATTTTCTGATATATGAAGAGAAATTGGCAATTAAGGTCCAGCTAAATCCTCCAGGGTCCGATATCGGGTGGGCTGTGACCACAGCTTCCCATCCATCGTTCGTGTAAACATTACCATCGGTGAGATAAGTAGAGTATCCTGAAGCAGGAGAGATGCCCTGGCCAACAATCCCGGTGTTCTTGTAGTGATAATGGGTAAGATCCAGGCCTATTCTGTTGTTCATGAAGCGGATGTCCGCGCCAAACTCAATGGCCTCTCTTTTCGCAGTGTATATCGTAGGGCTAAGAGTTTGATCGGTATACTGAGCACTGCTCTGACTGGAATAAGTAGGTGATAAAGCATATGATTGTGAAAATGGATATTTATTCGATGGTCCAATGCCCCCCGGGCCGCCATAGGGAGAACTCCATGCAAAGCCATATTGGTTGGCTGCCGGTACATTGCCCAAATTAGGGGCAAAGAGTGGTGCAGTACCACCATCCTTGCTTGTTGCATAAGAGCCCTTCACTTTTAAGAATGATATTACTTTTGGAAGGATCACATAATCTGACACAACACTCGCCAAGTTGAATGATGGATAATAATAGCTGTTTGTATTGGTAGGCAGTGCAGATGATTTATCAACACGTCCTGTGATATTTGCGGTTAAATAAGATTTAAATCCAAGATCCACAGAATAATATGCGCTCAAAACCAGCATGCTCGATCTAAAACCAGTTGCTTGCACGGGATTAAGAGAGTTAGAAAAAGCATAAATTCCAGGCACATTCAGGTAGTTGGTAGAGGTATAATCGGAAGCGAAATTTAAACTCCTGGCAGTTGCTCCACCCAACGCCTGCAAATCCAGAAAGCCAAACAGATTGCTTTGATGATACCTGACTTGCAGATCCTCATTAGATTCAAATAGATTTCTTCTATCTTCTCTATAATCACCCTGGTGAAGCGGCCTTCCGTACACCGTTGCAGAGTAAGGCAGTTTCTCGGAGTTGAACATGTCATAGGTGTTTAGGCTCGGCCTGAACTGCACATCAAAGTTTTGGTTTATCTTATAATTCAAAGACAGATAGCCATATACGTTATTCTGGTAATGGCCTCTTAACCATTCCTTCGACATGAACCAAGGGTTATTATACCGGTAGTACTCTTCATAATTTTGTTGCAGACCTGTTTTCCCAGGCTGCCAATAATTCTTAATTTTAGGATCGTTTACGCTCCAATCAGCACCGCCCCAAATAATAATATTATAGATAATGCTGTTAGGGCCATATTGAACATCCGGAACATTAGGCGTCGATTGCCTGCTATAATTGAAATAGGCTGTTAAGCTCAATTTATTATTGAACCTTTGAACGATGCTTCCAGTAAAATTTGCATTGTTCAATTGCGTGTTCGGCACTATGCCTCTTTGATAGGTATTCCCTACTGAAAGCCTGATATCTGTCTTATCGGTTGACGAGCTTACCGAAATACTGTTTGCTGAGAGCAGGCCAGTCTGTATGAATTTTTTGAGGTTATCCTTACCTCTTGCAACCCAAGGTGTGGGTGCAACATGACCAGAATATGTACTTCCATCGGCAAAAGTGGTAGTATAAGATTGGGTTGGATCGTAAGCACCGTCATATTGAGGTAACAATTGACCTCTGAATTGGGGCCCCCAAACATCGTAATCATAGTCATTCACGCCAACGCCTACTGCACCATTGCCAAAGTAAGATGAGGCACTGGAGCCGCCTCCACCGTAAGCGTATTTTCCATTATCGCCGGGTCCGTAAGAGTCATTATATTTTGGAAGCGCGATAAACCCTTTATTCATCTGGGTGCTTGAATTGAGGCTTATTAAAAGGCCTCTTTTATCTTTGGTTCCTTTTTTTGTATTGATGATGATAGCACCGTTCTTTCCCTGAAAACCATAGAGCGCTGCCGCATTAGGCCCTTTAAGAATGGTGAACGACTCTATATCATCAGGATTGATGTTATAGGTATCAGAACTGATAGCAACACCGTCAACAACAAACATAGGGCGGTCGTTTGCTAAATTTTCGCCACGCATAATCACGTCCGATGCATGACCTAGCTCTGAATTGATATTTATCGAAAGCCCTGCCGCATTCCCTTTAAGAGAGTTGATAGGATCAGGTTCTCTCGCTTGGGTCAGCGAGGCAGCATCAACAGTCTGGATAGCATAAGCTAGTCTCTTTGAATCTTTTTTTATGCCGGTTGCGGTAACAACAACTTCATTTAAATTTCTTGAATCTGTAACAGCGTTAATGATTATATTATCACCATTACCCACTGTGATTTCCTGCTTTGCAATGCCAATACCTGTAATGATCAAAACATCTCCTTCTTTAGCCCTGATAAAAAACGTTCCATCCGTGCCCGATGAAGTTCCGATCTTGGTACCCTTATGCAATACAGTAGCTCCGGCAATCGGTGACTGATCTGACTTTGAGAGAACTTGTCCCGTAATGATTTTTTGTGCGGATGCGACAAAGGGAAATAGTAGTACAATCAACATTGCTCTCACCTTGATTGGCAGAGTAATTCTTTTACTCATAACAGTATGTTTTTAGTTGGTGGTAAAATACTGTTACGAAAGTAAAAGCGGGTCGTTAAGGAAATGTGAACGGAATGTGAAGTAATGATTACCAATGACCTATATACAATCATTTATTCTAACGCGTATGTATATACGTATAACAATTAGTTCATAGAAAGCTCACAATTTCTTAATGTGGGCGTAAAGATGAAGTAACACTAAGTTGCGAGCTTTGAAAAACCTCTGGTAATGGACAAACGACCGCTCGACGTAGTTGTGATTTCTGACGTTCATCTTGGCTCTTACGGATGCCGCGCAAAAGAACTAGTGAACTACCTGAAAAGCATCTCCCCGAACATTTTAGTATTGAATGGTGACATTATTGACGGATGGCAATTCTCCAAGCATTATTTCCCCGTTTCCCATATTCAGGTGATCAAAGAAGTGATGCAGATGATCACTAAAGGCACTAGGGTATTTTATATCACGGGCAACCACGATGAGATGATGCGCCGCTACAGCGATATACAAATTGGAAACTTCACCCTCACAGATAAACTGGTGCTGGAAATCGATAATAAAATGGTATGGGTTTTTCATGGAGATGTTTTTGATAATACCACAAAGAGCAGCGCAAAATTCCTCGCCAAGCTGGGTAGCAAAGGATATAACCTGCTGATACGCTTCAACCGCTTCGTCAATTTCATCTTAAAACTGCTGGGCCGTGAAAGGGTCTCCATTTCAAAAAGAGTAATGGCAGGCGTGAATAAAGCGGTGGCCAAAATAAACGATTTTGAATTGATCGCTGCAGAGCTTGCAATAGAAAAAAAATATGACTACGTGATATGTGGTCATATTCATAAGCCGCAAAAAAGAATCGTTGAAAATACCGAAGGCAAAGTAACATACCTCAATTCCGGCGATTGGGTGGAGCATTGTACGGCATTGGAATATCAACAAAACGAATGGAAGATTTTTGAGTATGATGAAAAGAAATTTCCGGATCAGGATGACATGGATGAACAGCAGAAGTTAAGCGTGGTTACAGATGAAATCAGTTTTTATATTAGCTCTCTGGCCATTTAATAAAACCCATAAGGTTTTGAAAGCCCTATAGGTTTAAAAATTTGTATTATGAAAATATTTTACGCAGTGCAGGCGACAGGTAATGGCCATATAAGCCGCGCGATGGAAATTCTCCCTCATTTGGAAAAATATGGCACCGTGGATATTTTCTTAAGCGGCGCCAACAGCACACTACCACTAAATGCGCCCGTTAAATTCCGCAGCAAAGGAGTATCTTTTTTTTACTCCAGCGCTGGAGGGCTGAACTATTTTGACACGGTACGCAAATTTTCGCCTTTGCGGCTTTTCCGGGAAGTGAGAGATTTGCCGGTTGAAAATTATGATCTGGTGATAAACGATTTTGAGTGCATCACTTCACTTGCATGTGCCCACAAGAAAATTCCTTCAGTCAATTTCGGGCATCAGGCAAGCTTTCAATCCACCAAAGTGCCGCGCCCAGATAAGAAAGATTTTATTGGCGAATGGGTACTACATAATTTTGCAAGAGCCTCAGAGTATATTGGTCTTCATTTTGATTGTTACGACAACTTTATTTTACCCCCTATCATCAAAAAAGATATATTTTACGCAGAGCCCCTGGATAAAGGCCACGTCACCGTCTATCTTCCATCCTATAGCGATGAGGTTGTATGCAGCCGTCTGTTGGAATTAAAAGATTTCCGGTTTGAAGTTTTTTCCAAAGAAATCACCCAACCCACCAGGATTAAAAATATCTTGTTGACGCCAGTGAGTAAAGAGGGTTTTAATAAAAGCATGATCAGTTGCACAGCGATCATTACCAGCGCCGGTTTTGAAACACCCGCAGAAGCACTGTTTCTCGGCAAAAAAATATTAGCCATCCCGATAAAAGGCCAGTATGAGCAATTATGCAATGCGGCCGCACTACAGAAAATGGGAGTAGCATGCATTCATGCTGTGGCTAAAAATTTGATCCCGGTTTTTGATTCTTTGATGCATAATGAAAACAAAATCAACCTCGCTGCAAATCAATCCACAGAATCGATCATCAGTTTTTTGATGAGCCATGCCATCAAGCAAAAGAAATACTATCGGGATTGGTCCTGTCCGGAGCTGTCTTTTAATTAATAAAGGGGAAGAGCTCTCCTCCCGCAGAGGGTTGGAAGTAAGGAAATATGAACCAAGGCCCGCAAAAAAAATTTTTATTTTTCTTTAAACCAATTAATAGGGACGATTCTCTTGGTTGGCATGTACAAAAAAAGCCACCGTCATAAAAATGAAGTGGCTGCTTGCATGAGAAAACTCTAACTTTTGCTTTATATAACCATTATTAACTTCTGCTGTTAGGGCGCAAGATATCGCCGAGATATTATCCCGTGCTTAATAGAACATTATGGTAATGTTATTAATGAGAATGCTTATGCTTAAGCACTTTTGCTTCGAGATAGAAAATGATTTCTTCAGAAATATTTTTAGACTGGTCGCCTACGCGTTCCAATCTGCGGATGATAGACAAAATATATAATGCCTGATCAAGGTCTTCCGGATGCGTTTTTAAATAGGCTTCGATCAGTTCATTCGCCTGGTTATTGATTTCATCAAGGTACTCATCTTTTTTGAAGACTTTTCGTGCAAGGATAGTGTCTTCATTTTCAAATGCATTTAGTGTGTCTTCCAGAATCACAGATGACTCATTGTACATTTTCATTACGCTTGTGGATTCCAGTAATTCTCCTTTGAAGGGGGCGTCCATGCTGAGTATATATTTGGCAATGCCTTCGGCGATATCACCAATTCTTTCCAGGTTGGAGTTGATCTTAAGGACTGCAAGTACAAATCTCAGGTCAACTGCCACAGGGGTTAACAGCGCGAATATATTTTCACAATCCCGGTCAATCTTCAATTCCGAGCCATTCACTCTTCTTTCTTTCAGCACTACTTCGCGTGCAAGGTCTTTGTCGAAAGTAAGCATAGAGATTTTTGCTTTCTCCAGTTGTGACTTGACCAGGCCCCACATGTTGATGATCTCATTTTTCAAAAACTGCAATTCTGTTTCTAACTGTGTCATATAAATTAAATGATCCTTGAATAAAATTAACTAAATCTGCCTGTAATATAATTTTGCGTACGGACATCCTTTGGGTTAGTGAACATTTTTTTTGTATCGTCATACTCCACCAGTTCACCGACATAAAAAAATGCTGTGCGGTCGCTCACCCTTGCTGCCTGCTGCATATTATGCGTTACGATGATGAGGGTATAATTTTTTTTCAATTCATGAAACAATTCCTCCACAGTAGAGGTAGAAATTGGGTCAAGGGCCGAAGTGGGTTCGTCAAATAGTAATACTTCCGGCTGCATTGCCACCGCTCGGGCAATGCAAAGTCTTTGCTGTTGCCCTCCTGAAAGAAAAGAACCTTTTTTTGTAAGTGAATCTTTTACTTCTTTCCACATGGCCACTTTGGTTAGGGACTCCTCCACGATTTTCTCTTTTTGGTCTTTGGCTAGTTTGATGCCATTCAATAGATACCCTGCTAACACGTTTTCGTAGATACTCAAGTTAGGGAAAGGGTTAGGACGTTGAAAAACCATCCCAATCTTAAGCCGGACGACAATGGGGTGCATCTGCATTACATCCTCGTTGTTCAGCAAAATCTTTCCCTTTGCAGTTGCATTTGGTATCAGTTCATGCATGCGGTTGATGCCCCTGAGAAATGTTGTTTTGCCGCAACCCGAGGGTCCCATAACAGCTATCACATGATTCTTAGGTATCTCTATATTCACATTCTTCACTACATGATTATCGCCGAAATATGCATTGTAATCTATTGATTTTACAATTGTACTTTCCATTTTCTTGTTATCAACTTTGTAAAAATATTTAATACCAATACAAACATTAATAAGATGCAGGAGGCGCCCCAGGCAAGATCGTGCCAGTCGTTATATGGGCTTGTTGCATAATTAAAAATCAACAGCGGCAGGCTTTGCATTGGCCTGAAAATATTTGTGGAAAGATATGGATTACCAAATGCGGTGAACAACAGTGGCGCAGTTTCCCCCACTACACGGGCTATGGAAAGCATGACCCCGGAAAGTATACCACTGATACCGCAGGGAATAAGCACTTTCAATATCACGCGGTGAAATGGTACCCCCAGTGCAAACCCAGCTTCGCGCAAGGTATCTGGCAGCAGTTTCAGCGTCTCTTCTGTGGAGCGGATAACTATGGGCAACATCATGATTGCAAGCGCTACGCTTCCAGAAAAAGCAGAGAACCCTCCGAGCGGCTTTACCAGCCAGAAATAGGCCACAATACCAATGACTATCGATGGCACGCCCTGCAAAATATCTACACACAAGCGACTCCAGTATGCAAGCCTGCTTTTTTTATTCTCACTGAGATATACACCGCAGAGGATGCCTATTGGAATAGCAATGGCAGCAGCTACGACAATGATGATTAATGTGCCTAGCAATGCGTTTACAATGCCGCCTCCGGTCTCGCCGACAGGTTTTGGAATATTAGTCAAAAAATGCCAGTTGATTTTTGTTACGCCTGCCTGGATAATAAAAATAAGGATATATATTAATGGGACCACACATGCAAAAGCAAGGATGACTGTGAGCGCCTGAAATGCTTTGCTCTTACCAATCCTGTATTTTACTGAACTACTCATAATAAATTATTCATTCGTGAAGCGACTGATAACCCGTTTGCCAATCATATTGATAACAACAGTCACCAGAAACAGTACCAAGCCGAGTTCTATCAATGCAGACAAATAAACTGGCTTGTCTGCCTCTGTAAATTCATTTGCTATCACACTTGCCATGGTGTTGCCTGGTGAAAAAATACTTTTAGGTATAATGCTTGTGTTCCCGATTACCATGGTTACTGCCATCGTTTCTCCTAATGCGCGGCCTAGCGACAAAAGTATGCCGGCGAACAAACCGGATTTTGTGTAAGGAATAATGACGCTTCTTATCACTTCCCAACGGGTTGCGCCTAATGAATACGCCGCTTCCTTGAGTGTGGAAGGCACCATTTGTATCACGGATCTGCCAAGAGAGGCTGCATAAGGAATGATCATGACAGCGAGGATCAA
>DATMMJ010000125.1:0-3906 GCA_035569795.1 Puia sp.
ACTTTCTGTAGTTCAAAAACTACGTAAAATATATACATTGCTCTATTTTTCAATCTTCTGGGCTCATCTAGCTTTGATTTTCCGTTAAGCCCTAAACCGTCTTTAAAAAAGTGGAAATCGGCGAGGACTACCAAAAGAGTAGCGATCGGCCCGGTTTAGAAGGAAGCAAGTAGTGATGGAAAATCCCTGCTTGCTTTTCGCATTCAGCCGTAATTGTAGTTTTGAACTAAGGGGCGACAATAGTCGTCCCTTTTTAATTCCCGGTGCTTTGGTAAGGAAATAAATCATTGATTTCCCCGTTTATCTCTTGTTGACCTATGATGAAAAATCCACCTTATGATAAAACAAATAACTATTTATTTGCTGGGCTTTAGCGACAGCGGTTTCAAATCCAATATTGATCCACGAGCTTCCCTACTTGTAATCTTTGTCTTGCTGGTTTGCCTGATAGCATTTGACAAACAAAATTGGTTTCAAAAAACAAAAGACAGGTTTTAGCCCCAGATAATAGTTCACTTTTCTTGCGGATGTTCAGGTATTTTTCTTTGAGCCTGCCACAGCTGTCATTTTGCTAAATACTGCTGTTTCCCATAATAAATCTCTCCTGATATATCTCGGTTATACTTTACCGTTGAAAATTCAAGAATTTTTGATTTTTTTTACTTAAGATCGCATAAAATATATTCCCTTTGCGTTATTGCTATTCATTGTACACGGCTTTCTATCGGGGGGAAGGTAACGGCTCCCCCCATTTTTTTTGCAACTCCTTCATATTCATTGTCTCTCCTCTTTCTACCTTGGCAGCATTTAAGCAGAGAATTCATTCGTGATAATAAATCTTTTCAGAATAATTCACGAGGGGTCTTATTTGTAATATTATTTAAGCGACCTTAATCCTTGCAGTTCCTTTTGACGTATATATAATAACAGATTGTGTCAGAGTGAATGTCCTGAGCCCCGTCCAATTTTTGGCGGGGTTCTTATTTGAACAGGCTTTAAGCTTCAGGAATGCATGCTCGAAGTAGCTAGATGAAATATTGCTGTTTCTGCAAAGCAGGATAACCTTAAAAAAGCAAATTGCACAAAATTAAAAATGCGCTCAGAGGTGTAGCGAATAAAAAACCCCGGCTGATTTTCCGGGGCTTCCTGATCTCGTGATGTCTTATCCATTTTAATGGACCTTATCAACATCGTTAAATTTCTTCGTGTATGCATCGACTTTATCTTTCAAATTCTTTTGCTCATATATTGTGATCAATGAATCGTAAGCATCTTTAAGCGTTTTTTTATCGTCTTGTTTCAACTTGCCCTGCGGACCAAGTACCTGTTCCACCTTTTCAAAATAAGGAATGGCTTCATCAAACTTTTTTGAAGCGGCAGCGCGTATATCGGCTCTTTTTTTGATGTCTTCCGGCTTTTGCCCTTTTATATTTTTTGTGGTCGCTTTGAGATCAACAGCATCATTGAAAGCTATCGTTCCGAGCAGCAAAGAAGCTTGTGAATAATCTGGTTTTATTTGAAGTGACTTGTTCAGCTTTTCTTTCGCTTTTGCTACCAGCGCATCTGAATTTGCTGGTCTTTTCCCGGAACTTGTGTCAATAGCATAATTGTATAACTCCACTCCATAATTGTAGACAAAAACATGGCTGTTGGGCAAAGCGGCAGTTATTTGTTCATACTTAGCGAACAATGAATCCTTATTGCCCTTTTTCCTGTATTCATCTAACTCATTATCATATATACTCAAAGCAATATCATTCCACGTTGTATCTGCTGGATACACTTCCTTTCCAAGCTTTACATATTTCAAGGCATCTGCTTCATCGCTTTTATCCTGAGAATAATAATTGGCAAGCCATTTATAAATATCAATATATTTTATGTCAGCTAATTTTGCATCCGCTATTTTGGAATAATAATTAGATGCATCGTCTCTTTTTTTTGCCTTTTCGGCAGCAATGCCAGCATATAAGGTGCTTATTGTATCAAATTTTTGAGTTATCCATCCTTTTGAAAACATGTATTCTCTGGCATCGAGAGCGCCTTTAAAATCTCTAAGCGCTTCATCATATTTGCCAGTATTATAACTACTGGCTCCGTCCTGAAAATATCCTGCATAAATGGTGTTGATGGGTTTGTAGCCATCTAATTTCAGCAGCAATTGTTGCTTTTCCTTTTCCTTGACAGTTTGTTCATCCATCTCCACATATTTTTTAAGCGCTTCAAAAGCCTGGGCATGGGCATCGGGCACTTGTGCCTTCAGTACACTGTCTTCTGCAATGGAAGAGTATATCTTGCACTTATAATACCAGGCCTCAGCACTTTTCTGATTTTTCTCTACAGTCACCACTTTATCAATTTCCGCTCTGGCATCCAATAATTTCTTTGATTTAAAAAGATTTTCTGCTTTTTCCAGGCTCTGCGCAAACGCACCAAACCCTGCAATAGCAAATAATACGGCAAGAAAGGTTGATTTCATATGAAATTTTTATTGAAAATAAAAAGTTTTTGATTAACGGGCACTAAATATTTATTTGAAGGCTTTTATTGTGCCTCAGGCAGGCTAGGATCAAAATCTTCTCCATCGTTCTCCTCTAGCGGTTTGTCAATTGTCGTTTCCGTTTGAGTATTTCCGTTACCTACGTGCTCATCCAATTTAGTGATCGCGGCAATTTCATCGCCTTCATCTAATCGGATCAGTTTCACGCCCTGGGTAGCTCTGCCCTGTTCACTGATGCTGATAACTGGCATTCTTATAGTTACGCCGCTTTTGCAGGTTATCATCAGGTCTTCCCTTGCAGTTACATCTAGTATACCAACAAGTTTGCCGGTTTTTTCTGTAACATGGATAGTCTTAACCCCTTTGCCGCCGCGATTTGTGACACGGTACTCCTCAATTTGGGTGCGTTTGCCAAAACCCTTCTCACTTACTACCAAGATCGTCCTTGTTTTGTCCTCTTTATTCACGCATATCATGCCAATCACTTCGTCATCAATATTTTCAACTTCTACACCCCCAACCCCTATAGCACCTCTTCCGGTAGGACGAACTTTTTGTTCTTCAAAGCGGATAGAGCGGCCACTTTTCACTGCCATCATGATTTCACAATTGCCGTCTGTCAATTTAGCTTCTATCAGCTGATCCCCTTCCATAATGGTAACGGCTATCACGCCGTTCTGCCTCGGACGGCTGAAATCTTCCAGCGAAGTTTTTTTGATGATGCCTTTTTTTGTGCATAGCACTATATGATGGCTCTTAACAAAATCTTCGTCTTTGATATCCTTTACATCAATGATTGCTTTTACTTTATCATCCGGAGGAATCTGAATTAGGTTCTGGATTGCTCGCCCTTTGCTGGTTTTATCCCCTTCAGGTATCTCGTAAACATTCAGCCAGTAACACCTCCCCTTTTCAGTAAAGAAAAGCATGGTATGATGAGAAGATGCTACAAATAAATGCTCGATATAATCTTCTTCTCTTGTTTTGCCACCTATCGCACCCCGGCCACCGCGTCTTTGCTGCCTGTACTCTGTCGCCGAAGTTCTTTTTATATAGCCCAAATGCGAGATAGTGATCACAACATCCTCTTCTTTAACCAGGTCTTTAATCTGTACCTCATCATCTAAATAAGTGATCTCGGTTTTACGCTCATCCCCGAATTTATCTTTCACTTCATTTAGCTCTTTTTTGATCACATTAAATCGTTTGCCCTCGTCGGAAAGCAAATCTTTCAAAAAGCTGATCAGCTTCATCAATTCATCAAACTCCTCTTTGATCTTATTGCGTTCCATTCCGGTGAGCCTCTGCAGACGCAGTTCCAGTATGGCCTTCGCTTGGATCTCGTCAAGCCCCCACCCCGCGTTCACCAAGGCTTCTTTTGCAATGTCCGGGGTTGCAGATGCCCG
>DATMMJ010000126.1:0-4877 GCA_035569795.1 Puia sp.
ATAAAGACCTACCGCTACAAAGGCCATTCTATCTCTGACCCGCAAAAATACCGCACCAAGGAAGAAGTAGAGGAATACAAGCAGCGTGATCCGATTCAACAGGTTTTGGACACGATACTAAAAGAGAAATTTGCCAACCAGGAAGAAATAGAAATTATCAATAAGCGGATCTCGGACACCGTTAGCCAGTCTGTGAAATTTGCTGAAGATTCCCCGTGGCCTGAGGATAGCGAGGTTTTGAAAGATGTTTACATGGATAAGAATTACCCGTTCATTGTTGACTAAAATGCAAAGGGGTAACTGCTTTACAACTACTAAAAAATCAAACAAGAAATAAAAATGTCAGAGATTAAAAAGACCGCTCATGTGGAAGAAGAGAAAAATTTAGTAGCCGATATTGAACAGTTTTGGGGCAAGTATGGAAAAATACTTAGTTATGCTGTCGCAGGAATTGTGCTATTGATTGCGGGTTTTTTGGGCTATAGAAATATTGTGCAGGAGCCAAATGAAAAAAAAGCTATGGAAGCCATGTTCCATGCGGAAGAATATTACCGGATGGATTCCGTCAAGCTTGCTCTAAATGGAGATAATATCAACGCAGGCTTTGCAAAGATTGTTTCAAAATATAGTGGCACTAAGGCAGCTAACCTCGCATCGTTTTATGCGGGCAGTTGCTATCTCAAATTAGGTGATTATAATAACGCGGTTAAATACTTGAAAGATTTTTCAAGTGCTGCGCTGCAATTGCAGGCAAGAGCTTACGGACTGCTAGGCGACGCTTATTCCGAACAGAATAAAAAAGAAGATGCAGTGGATGAGTATAAAAAAGCAGGGACCTTATTTGAAAAAGATGCATTGCTATCTCCGGAATATTTATTCCGCGCAGGGTATTTATACGAGAGTATGGGAAAGACAAAAGAGGCCGTGGAAATGTACCAGGCTATTAAAGATAAATACCCGACCTCTCAAAGAGGTGCTGATATTGATAAATATCTGGCAAGATTGGGGGCGTTAAAATAAGAAAAGCAGCCTTACCGGCTCTGATGTGCCTTGAACCTTGTTTGGTGAAACTTGATCTATCATGGCAGAAATAAGCAACAGTAAATTATTACAGGCTACAGGCATTCTGAATTCCCAGGATGCCTGCGTTGTCATTGTGCGAACTGAATGGAATGAAAATATTGTGACTGCGCTGGAGCAGGGGTGTAAAAAAAAATTACGGGAACACGGAGTAACAAATATTAAGGTAATACAAGTGCCAGGAGCATTTGAAATTGCGTTTGCCATAAAAAATTATTGGGAACAAAATCAAGATCCGCAAACAAAGCCAGCTGTTTTTATTGCATTGGGTTGCGTTCTGCGAGGCGATACACCTCATTTTGACTATGTTTGCAAAGCAGTTACTGATGGTGTGGTGCAGCTGAATTTGATGCTGCCCGTGCCGACTATTTTTGGAGTGCTGACAGTAGACAAGCAGCAACAAGCCGAAGAAAGAATAGGTGGGGTGCACGGACACAAGGGAGAGGAAGCCGCAATGACGGCTTTGAAAATGATCCAGGTAATGCAGGCATTCAAAAAATGAGTAAAATAATCGGGAGCTAGCATGAATGTTCAGATTTTTATACCTTGTTTCGTTGACCAGCTTTACCCCCAGACAGCATTCAATATGGTAAAAGTGTTGGAGAAAGCGGGATGTACTGTCCGGTACAACCCGAATCAAACCTGTTGCGGGCAACCCGCGTTCAATGCAGGTTTCTGGGATGAATCAAAACAAGTGTGTTCCAAATTCATCAAAGATTTTTCCGGCAGCGAGTATGTTGTTGCACCCAGCGCATCATGTGTTGGGTTCGTTCGAAATTACTATTCCAAGCTATTCGATAATTCTTCTGTTCATAACGAGGTGAAAGATTTGCAGAAACGGGTTTACGAGTTTTCTGAATTCATGGTGCACGTGTTGCACAGAGAAGATGTTGGCGCAAGATTAGTGGGCAAAGCAACGTATCACGATTCTTGCGCAGGACTTCGTGAATGTAAGATAAAAAAGGAGCCCCGTATGTTATTGGGCAACGTAAAAGGGCTAGAACTTATTGAAATGAATGATGTGGAGACCTGTTGTGGTTTTGGCGGTACGTTTGCCGTCAAATTCGAACCTATCTCCATAGCAATGGCCGAACAAAAAGTCGCCAACGCCTTAGCTACAGGTGCCGATTATATCATATCCACGGACCTTTCCTGTCTCATGCAAATAGATGGGCATATCCGCTTTAAGGGACACAAATTAAAAGCGATGCATATTGCAGATGTGCTCTCTAATGCATAAGTTGGGTCCGAAGAAATAATGGGTTCTCAAAATCATATAATAATGGATATCCCGCGCCCAATCCAAAGAAACGGCCATCACAAAAACCCAGCATGCTCAAACGACAAAAGCCACCCACATTGCCAAAGCAAGCAGGTGGCTACCCTTAAAAACAACCTGTCGCAAAACTTAAATCAGGTAATATTTTTAAACGATTTCTCTTTTTATCAAAGCGTTTTTACTGTGTACGAGACAAAAACTGCAAAAGATGCCTGTCATTATTTTTTAACAAAAACCCACGCAATCTGCGTGGCTTTCTTTGGAGCATACTACAACTTGAAGGTGTGGTACTTAACTTTTGGGCATTAACACACTATTGATAACGTGTATCACGCCGTTGCTTTGGTAAACATCTTTAATCGTTACCCATGCCATAGCCCCCTTTTCATCTTTTATTATTATTTTATTTCCTTTCATCATCACCCATAATTTGCCACCGGCCACAGTTGCCAATTCTGCTGTGCCATTGCCTGATTTGATTTTTTCAGCGAGTGTTTTTGAATCCAATTTCCCAGAAACGACGTGGTAAGTCAGAATTCCAGACAGCATTTGTTTATTCTGGGGCTTAAGCAAAGTCTCGACTGTGCCTTTGGGGAGTTTGCCGAATGCTTCGTTTGTAGGTGCGAACACGGTGAAAGGTCCGGCGCTTTTCAAAGTTTCCACAAGCCCTGCAGCTTTTACAGCAGCAACAAGCGTTGTGTGGTCGGTTGAGTGCATTGCGTTCTCTACAATGTTCTTTGATGGGTACATCGGCGCACCGCCAACTTCCACAGTTTTCTCCATTTGTGCAAAGGTCGTGTTCACTAAAAATGACAATGCAATCATCAGCGAGAATAATTTAATTGATTTCATAAAAAATTAATTATTTGTTTTATTGAAAAATGGTTTTAGGAAATTACAACAGGTGTTTTTGTAATGTTCATTATTACTTACGGGAACAGGAGAGCGATGGATTTATTGAAATAAAAAAAAGTTCCGGCCCCGAGGGAAAATTCAGGAATGTGTAATGAGTGGATGAAACCGCTCAAAATAAATTGAACATAAATAAAATCACTCGTTGCGATCACGGAGAACTGGAAACTGAAAACATTAATTTTATATATTTGCCAAAAAAAATTATCATGGCGTACTGGCTTGTCAAATCAGAACCCTCCGCGTACAGTTGGGATCAACTAAAGAAAGATAAACAAACCACATGGAGTGGCGTGCGAAATTACGCTGCACGCATTCATTTAAAAGCAATGAAAAAGGGTGATGAGGTTTTTTTCTATCACAGCAATGAGGGCCTGGAGATTGTTGGCATAGCAAAAGTGGACAAGGAATTTTTTCAAGACCCGACTACAGATGACGACGCCTGGGTAGCTGTAGGTCTGAAACCCTTTAAGAAATTAAAAAAACCGGTTGCCCTTGAAACTATTAAGAAAGACAGGCGCCTTATTGATTTGGCGCTCGTTCGCCTCGGCAGATTGTCTGTGCAGCCAGTTACCGAAAAACAATGGGATATTATTTTGGAATTAGCGGGCGAGAAATAATTGATAAGATTAGATACGCTTAAAGGAGAAATGGTCCTCACGGTTCAGAATGACCAAATTGCCTTCCAAACGATGTTTGAATCTGCATGATTCCCCAATATTTGAAAATATCTGACAGCTATATCTTCCAGGTCAACAATAAATTTCTATCTACTTTATACATCCATTAACTTTTCCCGAAGGTTACTTTCCTTAAGCAAAAAGTATCAATAACAAATTGATAAGCACATTATGCAAAATTGATCTTCCGGCATCTTAGCAACAATCACCCAAATAATATGATCATGAAATCTTTTAAGTTCATGACGCTGTTGGCGTCACTGATACTGGTTTTTATTGCCTGTAACAATAGTGCACAAAACAAATTAAAGAGCTTAAGCAAAGATTTGCAATTAGATGAAAAAAAAGATAAATCTCCTGTAATTTCATATGGAGTACAAGATCAAGCCGTTGCGTTTGCGGATTCAACCGCAATAGCATTTGAGGATAAGCGAGAAGAAAATAAAAATGAGCAAATACCAAAAAAATCATTGCAGAGAAATACGCATGAAACAAAAATTGACTGGGATAAAAAAATAATAAAAACCGCAAACCTTAACCTGGAAGTGAAGGACTGCAAGGCTTTTAACAGCTTGCTTCATCAAACAGTAAAACAATTTGGCGGCTATGTTTCGCAGGAGGAACAAATTGAATCTACTTATAAAATCGAGAACACTGTCTCCATAAAGGTGCCTGTTGACCAGTTTGAAGCCGCAATGAGCAGGCTTGGAGAGCACGGTGAGAAAATCACTCAGAAGAAGATAACCTCTGAAGATGTAACCTCTGAGGTGGTTGACACTAAATCAAGGATAGAAGCTAAGAAAGAAGTTCGGCTTCGTTATCTGGATTTATTGAAACAGGCAAAAAACATGAAAGAGATTCTGGAAGTGCAGGCTGAAATCAACGAAATACAGGAGCAGCTTGAGTCCGCTGCAGGCAGAGTGGAA
>DATMMJ010000127.1:0-6323 GCA_035569795.1 Puia sp.
GTTATTGATGTCTGGGAACATGCTTATTATTTGAAGTATAAAAATAAGCGAACAGATTTTGTAGATGCTTTATTCAATATCATCAATTGGGATAATGTTGCGCTACGTTTAGATACAGCGATTAAATTGATGAAATAGGATATGACATTAAAGCGAACAGGCATTTTACCAGCCATATTTTTTATTTTTTTGAGCTTATTTGCTGCCCCTCCTTCCTTTGGGCAAAGCCCTGAGATTTCCTTGAGAGAATTTGCTTCAGGACAAATAAAAAAAGGTGTGCGCTCAATCGGAATGGGTGGCAATGGCGCCACCTGGGGGAACTACGCATTGGTATGGAAAGATTCAAGCGCTGCATTGCTAGATGGCGGAGCAACCAGATACACTAACAATAACTCATTTAGTTTTACTGCCGTCGGAGTCACTACTCCTGCGCTTTGGCGTGGATTGGCAATCTATGCCATTGCACTTTCACAGTATGCAAGCGATATCAGCATAAACCTAAAATCTGCCGGCTTGGGAAGCGGGTCAGTGCCTGTTCACGGCGACGGAAACAATCAGGCTGTTTTTATAAAAGCGGCAATGCCCGTGGGAAATGGATTTTCATTTGGTTTATTATTATCTTATGAGCGTTCACAGTTCAGCGCTGTTTCAGATAGCAGTTCTTCAAATTATGTGCGATATGAAACGAGGTGGTTGCCATCCGGAGGTTTTGGCATTGTCTACCAAGCTGATAAACGAATTTTAATTGGTTTCCGGGCATTATTCAATCAGGATAAAGAAAAAAGAACGGATAAGCTAGCTATTTCAGAAGGCCTTAATTTAGCCCAGGAATACCGGCTAGGCGTTTCCGTCAATCTTTGGAATGGAGCTTTAATTGATTTGGGAGGGAATCTGCGCCATCGGCATAGCGAAATCACTAACACTTCGTCTTCAAATCTTGAACCCAATATTGGATTTGAACAAAATATATTGCATCGCCATCTTGCTTTTCGCTTCGGAGTAGACGAAACTTCACCGACTGGAGGCTTTAGCATAAAGTTTCAGCCCGTCACTTTTGATTTTGCTTTTGTAAATAAAATAGGATATGCTCGCATAGGAAATCTTTTTGGAACAAACAGCAATTCCTTCATAGCAACTTTAATTTTTAATTACTCAAAATTTAGCAATAACAAACATTAATCTTTTCTAGAATAAATTCAAAGAGTATGTGGTAATTGGGTTAGATTGCAGTTATATAGTTCCATTCATTATTGTATAGGAATTTTGCCTAAGTTCTTTTCTTTCAACTCCTACGCTTTATGTATAAAATAGATGAAATCGCTCCTGACGTGTATCGCATTTCGGTATTTGTGCCTGAAATACAATTACAATTTAACCACTTTCTAATACATGACGATGAACCCATGCTTTACCATGCAGGATTGAAGAACATGTTCCCTGTTTTGTTGGAAGCTGTTAAAACCTTACTCGACCCTAAACTAATTAGGTGGGTAGGATTTAGCCATTTTGAAGTAGATGAGTGCGGAGCATTAAATGAATGGTTACATACGGCGCCCAATGCGAAAGCTGTATGCAGTGAAGCCGGCGCTTTGGTTAATATGTCTGACTTTGCCATTCGTCCAGCCCATGCAATGAAGAGTAATGAATTATTGAAAACAGGCAGGCATACCTATCGTTTCATCCGTACACCACATCTCCCTCATGGATGGGACGCCGGGGTTATGTTTGAAGAATCAAACAAAACTTTGCTTTGCTCTGACCTCTTTCATCAGAATGGCGATCTCGTCGCTCTGACAGATAGGGATATCCTGGATGCACATAAATCTTCTATGCTAATCTTTGAAAAGGGGCCATTGATGGATTACACTCCTTATAATTTCAAGACAAAGGCAATGCTCCTAGAACTTGCGGCTTTAGAGCCTAAAACATTGGCCACTATGCATGGCTCCTCCTTTTTCGGCAATTGCTCAAAAGCATTGACCGAGCTAGATGAAGTAATGAAAGGGCTGTGGGGCGAGAAGCAAGAGCGCCAATAACAATTAAATATATATAGGGACTATTCACGCGGTTGAAATAATAACGAGGCGCTGCATTACAGGATGTTCCAACCATTTAGATGACTTCAATTAAGTTTATTATTAAATTTGTGCGTCGCCTTTTCTCAATATGAAAGCATTAGGTACTTCTGTTGTCATCCACGTTTCTGACCTGAACCGTGCACTTAATTATTATACTGCCATTTTAGGCTTTGTTGAAGATTTTAAGCTCGCAGAATATGCAGGATTAGTTCTTGATCATGTTTGTATTCATTTAAGCGGGCCAGCAAATCCTGGAATGAAAAAAACGCCTGGCAATGCGCACTTTTGTATCGAATGCGTTGATGTGGATGCTTACTATGATGATATCTTAAAAAAGGGCGCTTTAGTAGTTGTTCCGTTAGAAGACCGCTTCTATGGAATGCGCGATTTTGCTGTTAACGATCATGACGGAAATACGCTGGTTTTCGGCAGTGTAATAACTGACGCCCTATAATTTACAATCCTGTCCAACACTTTACTGGATTTTAGAAAGCTGTTTTTCGCCCGGCATTCAGGTCTTCATTTGCTATGCGGGCCATCTTTATTAAGGTTCGAACTTAAAACGGGATTTACAGCTTATAAACGGATTATATAAAAAAGTAAGCAATTGAACTTGCAGCAGTAAATTCTATCAATGAACTCAGAGATTTGCCTACGACGAACATCCGTGAATAATTTACATAGATTGCATTTCCGATATCAATAGTAAGGGAAAAAGTCAGCCAGCAAAAAATGCCAAATGTGATCGCATCATAGAAATGCATATCTCCATATTTGGTTTTCCATAAATAAAAGATAGTCGAGAACATGAAGGCGAAGAATAAAGATACAATCATGCTCATGACATAGGAATTGATGTTTTCTTTGCGCCAGGTAGCTGGCGTCAAAGACTGGTATTTATGAAACAAGAAACCAATAAAAAACCACTGAATAAAGCTGGTTGCGATGGTTATTAGAATAATTGCGAGGAAAAATTTTCCAGAAAGCATGCCATGTATTTTTTGAAGTTATCGGCTTAATCCTAAATTACAAAATAATTATAATATCATTTTTACTTTGTTACTGATGCTGCATTGAATCAAAGCATAATTATAATTAAACCGGGTCCGCAAAAGCGAAAATTTGTAGGCCCAGCAGCAACCAGTTCGATCCTTTGTATGGAAGATTTGATGTTGATAGTTGGCTTTGACAACTTTTGCGAATTCTATTTACTATATTCAAATAGTCCTGATTGCAGGCGCATCAGCTGCATTCACTTTTGCTAGTTCAAGAATCTCGAGATTAACTTATCTTCAGTATCCATGTAAATAATATGAATCCAGACCAAATAAAGAGCGCTAAAATGGCTTATCCAATTGAGTTCTTTGAGATCCAGGAGTACTTCGCCCTCAGAGTATCAAAAATTTTGAAAGTCCCTTTCGATGAAGCTCTTTTAAGGTACACATCATTCTATAAAAGGATTGGAGTCGGAAACTGGGACTTTAACATTTCCAATCCGCTTTGGCTATCTTTCATCGAGCGCATTAGTGGAGGGCAACCCCCTGCAGAAGCAGCGTTTGACCTATATAAGGCCACACAGCCCAGAATCATAGACAACGCAACGAGGTTTGGATGCATGGGTTTTGATTGCAGGGGGGTAACAATTGTCATGCACTTTCGCAATGATTTCAATTCTGCACAAGGCCCACTTTCTAAGCGCCATAGAATTGACCGCCTTACAGAGCTTAAGGAGATGTTTAGCTACATTTCCCGATATTACTGCTACGCACAGTTTGTTGAAGGGTGCTCATGGCTTTACAACTATGAGGCGTATTGCAGGTTGTTTCCCCAGGAGTACATTGCCGCAATGGAATTGGTTCAAGAGACACCTGTGCGACTCCATTCAGCTTGGGGACAATTCATCAACAGTTCAGGAGAAATCAATTCAGAGCGCACCGCAATATTCAAACAGAAAGTGGAGGCCGCTACTTCGATCGTTGAGTTGCTTGATTCTTTTCCTTTCAGTATTTATAAGTCAAGGGTTGAAATAAAATTCTTTTACTTCTTTTATGGAGTACAAAGACCTTGAAATCACTTGCGTGGCGTTAAATGTTTTGATTTGCAATCTGTCAGAAAGCCAACAAATAACATCTCAACGTACAAATAAAAAAGCCGGAACCTAATTTCCGGTTCCTAACGGCTCTGCAATAAGTGCATATACCTAGTGTCCAATTAAGGAAAACTATTAAATTAATGTAGGTGTAAACACAATTTTGAAAATCAAAATGCGTTTTTTTAACCGAAAATCAGGAAGATTTAGATTTTTGCCAAAGATCAGTCAATCTCCTTGATATGTTCGCGATATTCAATACACCTTATCCTAGATCATTGCCAATCAAGGCACATTTCTGCCTTTTTCACTAATCTTATTTGTACCGTTACTGCAAAGCAAAGTTCTATTGAACTTGGGCATTCCTATTGTGTAAGGTGGTTAAAATCAGCCATTGGACTTGCTCCGAATGCAGTTTCACCAACAAAATGGAGTAATGTGCTTTCAGCAACGTTTGTCCCAGCGAATTTTTTTGAATAACGCCCGACTCTTGATAGATTTTAGATTAAAATAATTTGCAAGCAAGAATACTCGACTAAAGATGGATTTAAAAACTGGATAGACTCCCGTTTTGATTTTTAATCCCGAAAAGGGAAATGATTATGAGAATATTTCGACTAAGTTAAACATATTCATATAGTTATGATTTGGCATGTTTTAAGGGATTGTTAGTTGAAATTTTAAAGTACCATCCGGCTGACATAAATATCAAAAGCTTCAGGTTGGATTTTTAAAATAGAATTTTACCCGTCTTATGGATAATCTGTACACTATGAAAAGATTTGGTTCTCGTGTGGCCATGTTGTTGGCAATCTTGCTCTTAAGCGCTGGCTTTGCAGTGGCAAATAATACAGCCATCACGTCCGGGAGTTGGGAAACCGCCTCTAATTGGTCGTTAGGCACCGCACCGACAGGAGCAGATAACGTAGTCATACCAGCAGGGATTACCATGACAGTAAAAGTAGCTGGGGATAATTGCGCAAGCCTGACGATTGCACCAGGGGGCTCTGTCATCATAAATGGTAATAAAAGCCTTTTTATCGGAGGCAATTTGAGCAACGCTGGTACATTTACAGTCAATGCTGCTTCTACAATCCAATTTTATGGATTTTCTAATTCTACCATTACTGGCGGTGGTACCTACACCATATCGGGCACCATTTCGTTGAATATGGGTACAGCTGCAACAGCCCTCGACGTGCAGGATGCAAATTTTATAACTGGGATCAATGCAGGAGGCAAGTATTATTTCACTTTCCAGCAGGGCACCTGGAAAATGGATAATGCGGCTACACTAAACGATTGTTATAACAGTGGCTCAGCCAATACACTAACCATCCCCTATGGCGTTGTTATAGAAGTTGATAATGGAACTATGTACCTGTGCAAAAATGCTCCTACAAACAAAGCTATTTTATCAGGTAAATTAAACGTCATCGCAGGGAATCTTTTTGTGCAGACAGGCCAGGCATTAAATGCAGGGCAAGATTTTCGCTACAAAGTAAACGGTGGAACTCCCCAAGTTTATATATCAGGCGGCAATTTAAGTATCGGAGCAGGTTTCAATGCATTAGCTGCGACTGATTATGTCGACTTTCACATGACAGGAGGATTCCTGTTCCTTGCTTATAGTGGATATTCAGACTGGATTACTTTTCAGCTTGCAGATGTAGTTGGTGGCAAAACATTTATGTCAGGTGGAACAATCATTATGCAAGATGCATGCAATGCAGCGATTGAAGACGTTGATATGGGAGGTGCAAATGTGGCGGCAACACAATATTCGGTAACTGGTGGAACTCTTCAGTGTGGATATTTATTTACCCAGGCCAGTTCCACTTATTTTGGCATCAACGCTGAGGCGGCTACAAACTACCCTAATATAGATTTTGAAGCAGGCTCTGCAAAAAATGTTGCCGCATGGGTTGGAGGCAATATCAATATGCTGAGCTTACATGTAAACTCCAATATGACTTTCGATGCAACCGGTTTTCCGATTGTAAATATTATAAGCAACAATGGGATTTATGCTTTTGACAGCGAAGGTGGCTTTGTTCAATCGACAAACACGGTTTCTTTTTCAGGAAGCGTACCTCAGTTAATAACTTCATCCACGCTGCCAAACGATGTCTTTTATAACTTAACTATTTCCAATA
>DATMMJ010000128.1:0-4950 GCA_035569795.1 Puia sp.
TGCCGGTTCAATCAACATTAATATGAGCACTGATAAGGATAATGTCAATGCTGCTCTTGACTTACTTGCTGATATTCTCCTTCATCCTTCTTTTGATAAAAATGAATTTGATAAGATGCTGCTCGATTTGAAAGGAGAATATGAAGCCAATAAAAGCGATCCGCAATATGTTGCATTCAATACGCTAAGCAAGAAAATGATTCTCTACCCGAAAGGCCATCCACTCTACCCGGAAAGTGTTGAGGAGAATTTGGATAACCTTCAAAAAGCATCCTTGGATGATGTTAAGAATTTTTATAAGGATTTTTATGGAACAAACAATGGTTGCGCAGCGTTTGTTGGTGTAATTGATCCGGTATCCATCAAAACTTTTCTTGAAAAAAATTTAAGCAGCTACCTCAGCAAGCAGCCATATACTGAAATTGAAGAAAAATATTTTGATGTAAAAGGAAATCTTGAGACCATTAATATAAAAGACAAAACAAATGCTGTATGCATCGGAGCGATCAATGTGCCCTTAAAACAAGGAGATCCTGATTTTGTCGCACTGGATATGGCTAATGAAATGTTAGGAGGTGGCGCTTTTTTGTCATCGCGCATCCCCCAGCGCCTGCGAGAGTCTGAGGGCATGAGCTATGGCGCCGGATCGTTCCTAAATTTTAATTACAAATATCCGGCATCATCTTGGGGTGTATATGCAATTTTTAATCCTCTATATAAAAACAGATTGGACAGTGCGCTACGCGATGAACTCAGCAAAGCGCTGCAAGGAGGATTTAAAGAAGATGAGTTTAAGAAATCCCTTTCCAGCTGGCTTCAACAAAGAAAAACGGAATTGGGGTTTGATCAATCCCTATCCTCACGCTTGGCGTCTTACATGAACCAGGGAAAAGATTTGAGCTTTTTTACTGATTACGAAAACGCTGCAAGAAAGTTATCTCTCGCACAGGTAAATACTGCACTTAGAAAATATATTGCCCCCGACAAAATAACGCTTATTTATGCAGGGGATTTCAGTAAGAAGGGATTTTGAATTACACTAAGAATAGTCACCAAATAAGGAACCTAAATCGCAACACATAATGGGATTGGGTTTCTTATTGATGCTACATTTAGTTCTTCAAACCCAGCCCATCTGCTTATAACAATCATAGCCGGCCTGCAGTGCTTCCTTGACTTGACCAAGAATAACTGCATCTGCTTTTTTAATATGAAAACAACATTTGCCTTTCAGGCATTTCAATAATTCGGGCTGCATGATCTTTTTAATTTTATCCGGCCGTGCATAAATGGGCATGAAATAAAAACCCACATATCCTTTTTGTATCAACGCTGATGCAAACCACACTTCATTTTTCCTTCTCCCCTCCACTTCGATTTCTTTCTCGCTAACCAAAATAATTTTTCCTTTATCGCCGCCATGCAACCTGATCGGACCCTTGACATAAGGCAATAACAATTTTTTGATTTCCTCAAATATCAATACCAGCTGTGGTTGACCAGCCGATTTGTCCTCGTACTTAATTTTTATTTCCTTGTTAGCAGCAGGCTTTTTAGCAGAGATTTTGGAAGTTGCAGGCATAGCATTCAATTTAGAATTATTACTGGTCTCTTTTTACAAGAATAACCATTTTATTTTTATCTGCTTCGTCAAAATGATCACGGCTTTCTTTTTTTAGAATCACCTGCAACTTCATTGTCTTTTTATCAATTAGCTGAATCAGGTACACGTTCCTGTTCCTGCGGTGGTTAGCTCTGTAGTCTACCGTAAGCACCGAAGGTGTTTTGCTGTTATCAAGGAGGTAATAATAACTTCTGCTGGAGCCTGAATGGCCCTTGTAAGAAAACCTTACCCGTGCAGTGTCTACAAATATAATGGTGGCTGCATTTTTCTTGACATTCTGATCCCAGGTGCCCTCAAGATCGGTTTTCTTTAATTGTTGGCTGCGAAGACCGGCAATGCAGAAAAACATAAATAGGAAAAAGAAAATAGTTTCTTTCATAACGGTTAATGTTCTAAAAAATATATTTAGGTATGCATTCCTACACATCAAATGATATTAGTGATATAATTTCTTCCAGGTATTTCTGGTCAGTCTCATCAAAATCATCTAAAGTATCGCTATCCACATCGAGCACGGCCACCACCACATTTTTCCGGATGGCCGGTATGACAATTTCAGATTTGGACATACTGCTGCAAGCGATATGACCCGGGAAGGCCTCCACATCAGGAACAATAAGTGTTTCCGCTCTTGCCCAGCTTGTACCGCAAACTCCTCTGCCTTTTCTTATGCGAGTACAGGCAACAGGACCCTGGAATGGAGCAAGAACCAATTCGTCGTTCTTTACCAGATAAAAACCAACCCAGAACCACCTGAATTGTTCTTTCAATGCTGCTACGATATTTGCCAGATTTGCTACCAGATCAGGCTCCCCATCAATCAATGCTTTTATCTGCGGAAAGATGGATTGATAATTTTCGATTTTAGAACCACTTATGATTTCCAAGTCCTCTGCCATATTTCAAAGGTAGTAATAGTTCGTATTCAATACCCAATTCATCCGAACCAAAATCCTCCGTGATCCAATACCTATTCAGGAAGTTGCTTTCATCAGTTTCTCCACAAATATTTTCATAGTTGAATTTTTCAAACAGAGCTGGTGAAATAAAAAGATCCCCGTTAATGCGCAAGCAATACCCGCTAGAATGTCGAGCACATAATGATGGCTTGAATACACCGCAGAAAACCATATTCCTAGCATGATCAGGGCAAACAAAACGTTTACGATGCCTAATTTATTTTTGACTCCAAAGTATAACACGATAACAGGATAAGCGGAATGCAGCGATGGCATGGCTGCAAAAACATTTGAGCTTTTTGCGTAAAGAGATTGGAAGATGTGCCAGTAAAAAAAATGGTCAAATTTTGAAAGGCCGGCAGTGCTTCCAGGAGTTGCCGGATAAAAATCAAACCCATGTTGCTGTACGTACCATGGAGGTGCAGCGGGGTACATGTAATAAATGACGAACCCCAAGATATTTACCAAAAGAAAAGTGAGGGCGAAATAAAAATACTGTCTGCGATTTTTGAAAAACAAATACCCTGCAAATAACAAGGGTACGGGTATCCATGTGAGGTAGAATATGCCTGCAAGCACATCAAAAAATGCGTTCCCATTGCGCAGCCAGTACTCGTTGGGTGTGATTGTGGATCCTTTAAAGGAAATGCCGAATATTTTTTTCTCCGCATTATAAAGACTGGCTATATGAACGGGTTGAAAGCGATAATTAGGGAATGCTTTCATGTAATCGAAAATGATCCAGTAAACAATAAAAATGGCAAATGCGATGATTAACTTTCTTGTGGGGACGGAAATAAAAAACAGGGACGCGAATAATAAAACCAGAAATAGCTGCTCTGGCTCAAAGCCAATCAGCAAATAAGAAATAGTCAGGTAGGTTGTAGAAATTGCTGCAACAAGAACAATATTTTTAAGACTGTACACATTCGTGGCATGACCAGTAGGATGAATGCTCATGTAAGGATTTTAAAACAGGTTATACATTGTTCCCTTCAATCACTTTCCACATGTAATACGGTCCGCTGACCTGTCTGTATAAACCTTGTCCAGAATACAGGAAGAGGGTTTTGTGCACATTACTGGCCATTTTTTGAAGAATTCAACTCGCAAACAGCCATGCTGGCAATGGGTGATTCCTGCACATAAAATAATTGGTTGGTGATCGCTTTGAAGACAGGAAAGTTATTTTTTGGCATAGTCGCTTCATTTCTTCCACTCCTACCATTACCATTTGCTAAGAGTTGTGTAAAACCGGGCAATGCCACCGTAAAAATCAGTAATAGCATCATTGCCTTTACCTTAGTATCGCGTTTTATAGGAACTGTAAGTTTTTCTTCCATTCTTTCTTTTCTCTCCATAGCTATTTTGGCATCCATCAGGCGTTGAATGGCTGTAACATTTGTCATCATTGCAAGAAAAGTGAGCGGTATGATAAACACGGACATCGGTTCAAATATATGGAACGGGATGCCGGAAATAAATAACTTATAATTACCGCCAATATAATGCGCTGTAATGCTACATGCAATCGCTGCCACGGCAACGGTAATAACCCTTTCCGGTCGTTGCATCAAGCCCCCTTTATTTTCAATACCTAACCCTTCTGAGCGTGCCCGGGTGTAGCTCACCATCATGGAGCCTATCATCCCAATAAATGCAATCAAAGAACTTATAAAATAATGGTGCGCAACAAGATAATAGCAAATCCCGAAGAACATGATCAACTCGCTGTAACGGTCAAGAACAGAATCGTATAAGGCACCAAAGCGCGAACTCATGTTGCCTAACCGTGCCACCTGACCATCGAGCATATCAAACAAGCCTGCAAATAAAATTAAGACGCCGGCCCATCCAACATAACGCAAGTCGCCGCGATTGCCTTCTTCTCCTCCAAAAATAAAGATAACGGCAACCCCGATATTCAGCATCAGGCCAATGGTAGTGACCGTATTGGGAGTTAGGCCCATTTTAATGAGCAGCTTTACAAACGGATTTATTATTTTATAAATCAACTGCTGCAATTTTACTCTAAAAGGAATTTTTTTCATGCTATGTAAAAATAATTTATAAAACCATGTAAAATAATCTAAAAATCAAATTTCACCCTGAAGCGCACACCATAAGGGGTCACGTCGGGATTGTTTAAATAAGTAAATCTCTTAATAAAATCCACTCTGACCAATTTAAAAATATTGGCAACACCAAAGCCTGCTTCTATGTAAGGCTGAGTTCCCAGAGGGAATGTCGGCGCAACTCCTGTAGGAAACTTGAGCTGATCTGGAGTCTCGTAGGGATTATTCTCATTGCGGATACCGCCATATAATAGCTTGCCTTCCACTACTTCTCTCCATTTCAATTTTTTTA
>DATMMJ010000129.1:0-3075 GCA_035569795.1 Puia sp.
CATTGCTTTTTTGATGAATGAAATCAAAGATCCTTCAAGCTCGCGCATAAATAAAGCAAATGCAATCAATGTAATTGGATATTTCGATTATAGTGATAACGATACTGCTGAGGCAATGGAAACATTTTTGCTTTCTTTCATTGAACTAAATATAAATGACGATGAATATATCCATTCTGTTATATATTCTTTGAAGTGGGCACAGTTAACAGGTGATAGAACCATTAATGAGCTGATGCGGCTTTTAGGCAATCGAAAGAATCAATATATCCGATCTGCGATGTACTCTATTTTATCTGTCTCGCCATCGATTGATTTGCATATCGACTATATATTGGAGGGCGTTGATCTTCGATACAGAAAAGAGCCCGAAAGAGAAAGTACATCCCTAATCGACGAACGGTGGAATTTGAAAGAATGCGTTGTGGCCATCTGTACAGCTAACGGGCTAAAGAAATTGATTGAGTTCATCATTTCACAATATCATTTTGATTACGGTTATAATGAAGGCGAAACCATTAATATGATTTTGAACAATTCAATAAATGCTTTTGAACATGACAACTCACTTCTTAAGCTATTACTAAAATGGTTTTTGAATGAGTTAAAAACTTTTAATCCGAAAAGAGCCGAATTGATATTGCGTTTTTTTGATGACACGGGCACGCGTGAACAAGCATTTTATGAGATATGGGAGCGTTCAGAAGAAGGGGAAGACAGAGCAGCGGCACTTGTCCGATTGGCGAATCCCTCACTTTTAAATTTTGTCATACAGTGTTATAACGAACATGATATTACCAATAACGATTTGAAAAAATTCTATAAAGACCTGGAATGGATTAAAAGCCCGCTATTAAGCTTGTTTGAAGGATTGATAGAAGAGAAAACAAATTTTATCCTTGAGAAACCAGCATACCGAGATTTAGCTGCAGAAAGGAAAAAGAAGATGGATGATGACTTTGGAATTTTGTTCAAAGCTGATACGTTGAAAAAGGAAGTTTCAAAAATCTTTGAAGAGGAGGATGTTTTAGAGCTCAGTTTCGATGAACTTTTTGAAATAAGAAGGCAACACCACAAGCCAAAGGAAATGGAAGAGCATTATTCAGGCTCTGCCCTTAGATTATTAAGAGATTTCTGTGATCCAGATACTGTGGTTTCAAAGGCGGATATACTTGCATGGTTCAATAATCTGGAAATGGTGGAGTGGTATTGTGTTCAGAGAATCTATGAGATATTGACCAATAACTCTGATCTTAGCCCTGGCACAGATCAAATCGACTGGCTAAGGAATTGGTGTTATAAAAATATAAATAAAATAGATTTTACAAACGAAAACGCCCTGCGAAGCCTAATGGCAATTTATATATTTTACTTTTCCGTCAAGTTTAATATTGATTATGAAAAAGAGATTTTGTTGAGCATGCTATCTTTCGATTATTATCAGGATAACAGCCCTTTGAGGACAGACTATCTGCTTAATAAGATACAAAAAGGTGATATTGAAAAAAGGATAATTGAGAATTTAAAGAAAGGTGTCAAAGACGATAATGTTCTAAAAAATCATGTAAGGTTTGCAGTTGCTAACAAATTAATTGAAGCATTTCCTTTCATCAGGAAAGAACTGATCAATATGGAACGGAATGAATATTCAAGACAGGAGTTACTAAATATATATTTTCCTGCTTCACTGGATATGCCGGGATTGAAATCAATATTACGGGATAGTGACCATCTGATACGGTGGAGCATACTTGCAAAATTATTAGAATCAGGAGAAGAGCAATTCTTAATTTCTTTCCTAATGGAAATACTGACTAGCGATAACGTTTCGGATGAAAAATTAAGAGCTTCTGAATACCTGATATTGCTTGAACAAAGAGAAGGCGTTGAGTATCTGCTTGACGAATTAGAAAATAAGCCTTCTGAAAATCTTTTCTTCCAACGACCAAATCTGCTTAATTCGCTCAGAAACAAGGATTGGATACCTTATCTTATGAAGCTGCTTGAAATAGGTTATGAGAACAATATTAGCATTGACAGGTTTGAAAATCTTCAATCGAGCGCAACGACCGCTTTATACAACTTGGCACTGCTGAACGAAGAAAATTTTGCAGCCGTGAAAGAAAATCTAGAAGCATTTTTACAAAAATATAAATCAGCATATCCCAATGTAAAATTCTTGGCGTCTGTGATAGAACGAATGGAGGCCCAATTTTACATGAACAGGGCACAATCGTTTACTATTGATCAGGCGATAAACAAACTGAAAATACTTGGATAGATAGCAAGCAAACACGTTCGTTCATAACATAATAAAAGCTTGGGTGAGTTTACACCTGAGTCCAGTCCCCAAAATGACACGGTAAATAGTATGCCCCGAGATGCAGTGCGCTACAACATCAGTCGTATTGCCGTTATGGATAATCTCAAATTTCTGGGGCTGCAGCAGCAAAAAGACCTTGAAAAAATAGATAAACTTTTGCTTTCACTTCTCCAAGAAAAAATCGTGGAAGTAGTTAAGTGCCGCCCCACTTTGTGTTTTTAGTATTTGCGGGGCGGCAGCTTAGTTCATCGATGCTGATCCTAATGAGGACTCTAAAATGTTTTAAGCTTTTCATTCAGTTCCGAAAGGCCTGCTTTGTTCAATAGTTCTGCTGAAAGCTCAGCTAATTCTTTCAAAGTCTCCCCTGAAACAATATCCAGGATGCTCACAGATTTTTCATCTGTCTCTTTTGCGTTCAACCCTCTTTCAATTAGTTTGTTCAAGAGTAATAGATTTTTTCTGGATGTCTGCAAATTCAATTTCACATTCTCATTCATGCCGGGGATACTGAGGACAGTATCATAAATCCGGCCAAGGTCATTCTTCGCGATCATTGTTTGTATATTCCGCATGATGTTGACCCCCCTCTTTATGATTGGATATTGCACATTATAGTTTACCAGTTGGAAGAGAGGGATTGAATAAATTATTTCAGTCCAAAGTTTACCATTAATTGGTTTGTTATAGCTGACGTTCCGGCACATGTTGACCCCTTTTGGGAAGTTAGCGAATGTCATTCCGGCGCATGTTGA
>DATMMJ010000130.1:0-2063 GCA_035569795.1 Puia sp.
CCTAAATGTCCACGGCTTGGCGAATTGCGGGTGATAGCTTTTTGTCGGCCCCGGTACCGCCACATGTCGTCCAAGCTTTATATTTCTTTATTTAGAAACATTCTCAATTTATCTTGAAAATTATAGTCTAATCTTCCGAGATAATTAGCATCACTCATACACCCGGCCAGTTCATTATAGTTTGAATAGTATTCATCTGAAAAAATACCAACCACTTTACGGTTTTTCATAAGCAATATCTCTTTTGTAGAGCCACCGCTTGACCTTTTTATTACATCAAAATATCCATCTAAATCCTTTTTTAAAATAACTTTTACCTTCCTTGTCAAAATATTTTTAAAGCTAAATGTGTCATTAAAATTGTCAACGGAAACAACTGTGATAAATCTTAATACTAGCAGCACTCTAAAAAACCAAAGAATAAAACAAATTAATACAAGTAGCACTAAAAATCCTCGATGTATTCCTACATCAGTTTTGCGGATTATATCATAAGAAAAAAAATAGCTGGACAAAGTATCGGCCGCCAGAGCAGTTAGAACAAGAAATATAGCGGTTTCAAAAATAAGACTAAAACCACCTTGGAAACCAAACTTCGATTTTATCATGTATAGTCCATTGATGCTGCATACAACATTGTTTGCCGTTCCGGGGAATTTGGAACCCGCCTGCCCAGCATGTGAACTAAAGATACCAAGAATTACTGATGCTGAATTAAGCCCATTTGCCCTAAGCAATACCAGCTCTCTATTATCGCAGAATTTGTTTTTGGGATAACAATCTTGGGATTACATTATTGGTTATCAACAAATAAACATCTGATAACTTTTTCAAGTCAGTAATAAATAGGTTCGATAATTTTAGGCTATGGGGGGAGCTTAATAATAAAGCACTTATGATGTAAAAATTGTAAGCGCTTTTTTTATTTGCATACCATACTTGCTATCAAAAGCAACGCATTTGAGGGTTAAAGTGAATTGCAAATGTTTTATTGGAACTCGTTCTTGCATAAGAGCAAGCAACTATGTAAAAGCGGTAATCTAAGCTGCCCGATTTTTGATGTAGTACAATGAAATTATTATTGTCTACCAAAACTTCAAATTATGATGCAGTCTCAAACCACCGCCATCCCAAAGTTATTTATTGGCATGGACATTCACAAGAAGTCCTGGTCTGTTCACTTGCGAACTGACCTATTCGATCACAAGGGATTCAGCATGCCGCCCGATCCCAGAAAACTGGTCGATTACGTGGATACTCATTTCCCTGGCCATGATGTTTCACTAGTTTATGAAGCTGGCTGCTGTGGCTTTTCTGCTGCCCGTTACTTCCTCGATTTGAGCTGGGCAGTAAAGGTGGTCAACCCCAACGATGTGCCGCGAATCGACAAGCAATTGTATCAAAAAACTGATAAGATCGATTGCCGCAACTTATGCAAGCAGCTTCAAAAAGACCAACTCCATGGGATTTATATACCTACTGAATCCGAAGACCATCTCAAGAGCCTGTTGCGTCAAAGGAACCAGTTGGTAAAACAGCTGCGCAAAGCAAAATCACATATAAAGGCCATGTTGCTCTATCACGGGGTCAGTGTGCCTGAAGAGTTTGACAATCCCAACTGGAGCAAAAATTTTATCCAATGGTTGAGCGATATCTCATGGCCTTACCCTACCGGCACTGCCTGCATGCAGAGCAAGCTCCGTGTCCTGACATTGCTCCATAACGAATGCCTGAAGGCCAGCAACGAGCTGCGTTCATATTGCAGGAAATATCATAAGAAGGATTATTACTTACTGAAAAGCATCCCTGGCATCGGTGGCCTACTGGCATCTGCTATCCTTGCAGAACTGGGCGATATTAGGCGCTTCAACAATGAAAAGGAATTCAGCAATTGTATTGGCCTGGTGCCTGGCATTCATCAAAGCAGTGGGACAGACAATAAGATCGGCCTAACGCCACGCTGCAAGGCATTGTTGCGGAGCTATCTGATAGAATCATCATGGGTAGCGATCAGGATGGACCCCGAGATCCAGGCTTACTATAGAAAGCATGCTGGCAAAAAC
>DATMMJ010000131.1:0-2509 GCA_035569795.1 Puia sp.
GCGCAGCGGTCAACATGGCCGAATCGTCAAGCCCCGCTACAGATCTGTGGAGCAACCAAAGTGGTTTTGACTGGAAGGGGAAAGACCCTTCCTTGAATGCTTCATTTGGTATCGTACGCGTCACCCATGACCTCGGTAAAACCATTGGCTGGCAGTTTAATGAGGGCCGTGATTTTTCAAGAGACTATGCTACAGACTCAAGTGGAATGGTGATGAATGAAGCTGCTGCGCAATATATGGGGTTGACCAAACCGGTTGGAGAAACAATTAAGCACGATGAAGGGGATAATAAATCAAAAAGTTATAGAGTGATAGGAGTAATCCACAACATGATCATGGAATCTCCATTCACACCCGTAAAGCCCATATTGTATACAATGGATTATGAAAATGCAAACGTGATCATTGTAAAAATAAACCCGAATATAAGCATGACTAGCGCGCTACCCAAAGTGGAAGCAGTATTTAAGAAATATAACCCTGGCGCGCCATTTGATTATGCATTTGCCGACGATGAGTATGCAAAGAAATTTACAGCCGAGGAGCGCGTAAGCAGTCTTGCTACATTTTTTGCACTCTTCGCTATTTTCATCAGTTGCCTTGGTCTTTTTGGTTTAGCATCTTTTACGGCAGAGCAACGCACAAAAGAAATTGGCGTGAGAAAAGTACTGGGCGCAACCGTTCTGAATCTCTGGCAGCTTTTATCAAAAGATTTTCTTGTATTGGTCTTCATATCGCTGTTCATCGCGATTCCTGTGGCGTATTACTTTATGCAAAAATGGTTGCTCAACTACGATTACCGGATTCATATTTCTGCATGGGTATTTATTATAACGGGAATTATTGCGATGCTGATTACACTGATCACGGTGAGCTTTCAGGCAATAAAAGCAGCGATTGCAAACCCGGTGAAAAGTTTGAGAACGGAATGATAACTGAAGGAATTCCTTTAGAATGAAAAGGGGGTTTAATTACCGGGAACCCATAACCAGATTGGAGCAATAAGCGTTCACAACAAAGTAAAAACCTATGGTAAAGAATTATTTCAAAACAGCGCTGCGTAATCTCCGCAAAAACAAGTTGTACTCAGCGATCAATATTAGTGGTCTTTCTATCGGGCTAACTGACTGCCTATTGATTGGTATATATATTGGCCACGAATGGAGCTACGACAAATTCAATGCAAATGCACCGAGGATAGCGCGGGTGACCATGGAATACAGCATTTCGGGTACAATAAGTACCGCAGCTACGACGGGAACTAAAGTGGGCCCGCAGTTTAAAAGAATGTTCCCTGCAATAAAAGAATATGTTCGCACTTTTATCGGAAGCAGGATTGTGAAAACCGGCGGTAAATTATTTCAGGAACCACGCATACTATTCGCAGATCAGCCTTTCTTCAATATATTTTCCTATCGCATCCTTGAAGGCAACGGCGCCACTGCGTTGGATGCACCCAATAAGATAGTGATCTCACAATCGATGGCAAAAAAATATTTTGGTCCTGAAGAGGGTCTGGGAAAGATCCTTACCCTGGACAAAAATGATTTCACGGTGTCGGCAATTTGTGAAGATGCTCCGCAAAATGCTCAGATAAAATTTGATTTTGTTACCCAATTTCTCAACTGGAGCGATCGCGTAAAAATAGAGAAATGGGATGAAGCAAACTGGATCACCTATTTACTCCTCAATGATGAAAAAGATTTGGGACGGGTGCAAAAGCAAATAAGGGATTACACAAATTCTCCGGAATTAAAAAAGGAATTTGGGTTTGGCAATGACTATCTAACTTTTCATTTAGAGCCACTTACTAAAGTACATTTATATTCTCCTCTTGCAGGTTTTGAACCAAACGGCAGCATTACATATGTATACATGTTTGCAGCAATTGCATTGCTCATCCTAATTATTGCATGTGCCAATTACACCAACCTTTCCACCGCACAATCTGCCGGCCGCGGCGGGGAAATTGGCATGCGAAAAGTAATGGGTGCGTCTAAACGACAGGTGTTCCTGCAATTCATGGGAGAGTCGATGCTCATCTCCTGCATCTCCTCTATCCTGGCGTTTATCATGGCCATTTTACTTATACCTTATTTCAATACTATTACAGGTAAGCAGTTTACTAGCGGAGTCCTCTTGCAGCCAATGACTTTGCTCGCACTGACAATATTCACGGTGTTAGTAAGTTTTTTCGCAGGACTCTACCCTGCGATGGTTTTGGCTGGGACACAAATAATGGGTGTGCTGAAAAAGGGTTTCAATTTTACCGGTGGCAACAATACGCTGCGTAAGATTTTGATTGTCGCTCAGTTTGGCATTTCTGTGTTCCTGATTATCTACACGGTTATCATCCTCCAGCAGATGCATTATATGCAGACAAAAAACCTTGGTTATAAAAAAGACCACATTGTAGTGCTCCCGATTGCAGGAACCATGATGCAGAATTTTCAAAACACAAAAGATGCCATTGCGCATGTACCGGGTGTGGAAGGTGTCACAGCCTCTT
>DATMMJ010000132.1:0-8602 GCA_035569795.1 Puia sp.
CTCTTTTTCTGATTCCATCATCCATTTGGCAAGGTGGATGTGCTCATTGAGTACTCCCAGCCATCCCACAAAAGGGAAGCAGCATAGGATGATGACAACCGCCAGGATATAAAAACTTGATTTGCCCTGTTTTCTAAAACCCAAGAAATAAAACTGTCTGAACCGGTAAGCAATCATTGAAAAAGCAACTGCAGGCAATAAAAAAATAGTGATGGTAGAAATGCCCTGAACAAGTTTTAACGTGTTAACGATTTTTGCATCATTAAAATTTAAATTTCTGATGTCTGTTACCACAATCCCTTTTGAAATTAAGATCACTATGCTTATTATGAAAGTGACAAAAAAGGCGCCGGCAAGCAATAATATAAATATTGCCAGTTGAGACCAGGCGGAATGCACGCGCAAGTAACTTCTCATTGTAGGTTTAAACGATTAATATGTAAATTTGCGTCTGCTGCAAAAGCAGCCAAGGATAAGAGTTGCAAGATACGTGATTGAATTCTATTGATTCTCACCCGGGTATCCATTCATCAAATAAGACATCCATGCCGGTTAAGATAGGTAATATAGAACTTCCTGATTTTCCTTTATTGCTCGCGCCTATGGAGGACGTGAGCGATCCCCCGTTCCGGGCCGTTTGTAAAGACAATGGCGCCGACCTTATGTATACGGAGTTCATAAGCTCGGAAGGGCTGATCAGAGATGCTATCAAAAGCCGCCGCAAACTAGACATATTTGACTATGAAAAGCCGGTCGGTATACAGATTTTTGGAGGGGACGAAGAAAGCCTTTCCCTTGCTGCTAAAATTGTGGATGTTACTAATCCTGATCTGCTGGATATCAATTTTGGCTGTCCGGTAAAAAAAGTGGCACTAAAGGGAGCCGGCGCAGGTGTGTTAAAAGACTTAGACCTGATGGTTCGGTTAACGAGTGCCGTTATTAAATCAACATCACTTCCTGTTACCGTAAAGACACGTTTGGGTTGGGACGACAACACAAAGAATATTGAACAAGCTGCAGAACGTTTGCAGGATATTGGGATAAAAGCTTTGGCGATTCACGGGCGCACCCGAACGCAAATGTACAAGGGCGAGGCAGATTGGGATTTGATCGGTAAGGTGAAAAATAATCCACGGATCAAGATCCCGATTTTTGGAAATGGTGATATTGACAGCCCCGAAAAGGCGCTTGAATATAAAAATCGCTATGGAATTGATGGCATCATGATTGGCCGTGCAGCCATTGGCTACCCCTGGATATTTGAGGAGATAAAGTATTATTTAGCAACAGGCAGGCATTTGGCTCCCCCGACGATTGAACAGCGCATTGAAGTTTGCAGGAAGCACCTGTATAAATCTGTGGAATGGAAAGGGCTTGTTGTTGGTGTAAATGAAATGCGCCGCCACTATGCCAATTACCTAAGGGGCTTACCTAATATTAAAGAGTACCGCAATAAACTGGTCACCTT
Source organism: Puia sp. (assembly GCA_035569795.1). Taxonomy (GTDB): domain Bacteria; phylum Bacteroidota; class Bacteroidia; order Chitinophagales; family Chitinophagaceae; genus Puia. Next base: position 1,469 of record DATMMJ010000132.1, read on the forward strand.
AAAAACCGCTGAACAAATTGATGAAGTGCTCGGTGAGGTTATGGACAGTTATGCTGGTTTTGAGTTTCAGCACGCTCAGCTGGAGCTCGTCAATTATCACGAAAAATGTCCGCTGGATTAAACCTCGTGGTGCCGGGATTAAATCAAGACAATTTTACCGTCATGAAGTAATGATGAAAAATCTGGTGCGGGAAAGAGATGTTCAAATGTTTCACTTCTTTTCTTACTGTAAAGTTTTCCAGTTGCTTTATTGAACCTCGCTCTTTACACTTTTGCGAAATAACCTGCGGCTAACATCAGTATCGACTGTATTAGCAAAGTGATCCTCTTGCGAAGTAAAAAAACTTTCTTCGGATTATCTAGTCGAATGGCGGCTCCTTAAGCAATTTCGGGTTCACTGTTCCAAGGCCTTTTTGATTTGTTCACTGTCTGGGCTAACCGAAGAATCAAAATAATTTAGGAGCACCCCGTTTTCGTCTATGAGATATTTCGAAAAATTCCATTTTGGCTGCTGATTGTTCCACCCATTGAGTTTTGCATCCGTAAGCCATTTAAAGATACTATTTTGCTGGGGCGATTTTATCACCGTGCTTTTTTTTGCTAAGGGGAAAGTGATGCCGAAGTTCATTTTACAGAATTCTGCAATCTTTTTATCGTCTTGTTTCTCCTGTTCCCCGAAATCATTGGCCGGAAAGCCGACTACGGTCAGCTTGTCCATATATTTTTCATACAAGATTTCCAGATCATTGTACTGGGGCGTGTAGCCGCAATCTGAGGCCGTATTGACTACCAAGATTTTTTTTCCTTTTAGTGATCCGAGATCCAAACTGTCTCCATTGTTGAGCATGACCTTCAGTTCATACAGCGATTGCACGGGCTGTATATTTTTTTCATTTGCCAGCATCTTAGTTTTACTTTTTACATTAGAAACCCATAGCAAAAAAGGGTACACTGCTTTTAGGATTTTTTGTCTTGTGGTCATATTTTTCGAATTGCTGTTCACGGCCATAACATAGACCATAAATAGGGTTGATAATATTAAAAGAACAAAAAGTGTTCCTTTTAGTTTGCTGTATCTGCTAGTTTCCTGCATTATTTAATAAGCCATTTGAAAATTTTCAGCTTGCCTTTGAACGGCGGGTATTTTAGGGAAGGATCGAACCATACAGGTGTTTTCATGACTGGCTTTGCGTGAGTAAATGTATTAAAACTGTGTTTTCCGTGATAGGCCCCGATTCCGCTAGTGCCAATGCCGCCAAAAGGAATATGGTGGTTAGAGAAATGCCATGCAGTATTGTTGATACAACCTCCACCAAAAGCCAAAGATTCCACCCACAATTTTTCTTTTTTTGCACTTGCGGTAAAAACATAAAAAGCCAAGGGGTTTGGGTTTTGATGGATAATGGGGAGCGCATCTTTAATAGAATTAAATCCAAGGACAGGTAATATGGGCCCAAAGATCTCCTCATGCATCAGGGGACTGTCTAAAGGAACGTCTTCCATCACAGTGGGTGATATAAAAAGCTTTGACCTCTGGTTTTCTCCGCCGATTACGATATCCCCTTCGGATAAATAACTCACTAATTTGTCAAATCTTCTTTCATTAATGATTTTGCCATAGCGCTCGGCCCGAGTTTTATGCTCACCATAAAAAGAATCGATCGAAAGTCTTAATGCTTCTACAAACTTATCTTTTATCGTTTCGTGCACCAGCACATAATCTGGCGCGATGCAGGTTTGGCCCGCATTGAGAAATTTCCCGAGCGCAATGCGCCTGGCTGAAACCGCTATATCCGCATCGCTTTCTACTATGGCAGGACTTTTGCCGCCGAGCTCTAGAGTAACCGGCACCAAATTTTTTGCCGCCAATTGATAAATAACTTTTCCAACCGCAGTGCTGCCCGTATAAAAGACATGGTCAAACCGGAACGATTCCATCATGGGGGCAATTACCTCTGCCCCGTCCCCACCCACTGTAGCAACGTAGTCTGGGTCGAATACGTCAGAGATTATTTTTTCAATCACCCCTGCAGTTGCAGGAGCAAGCTCAGATGGTTTGAGCACAGCACAATTGCCGCCTGCGATTGCGCCGGCTAGCGGTATCAGTAATAATTGTAAAGGATAATTCCATGGTGAGATAATCAGTACAACACCCAGCGGGTCCCGGTAGATCTTGCTGGATGAGGGGAGGTTTACTAAATCCGTGCGGGCGGAATGCGGCTTCATCCATTTTCTTAAATTGCTTAAGGCGGTGTTTATTTCTTTAACCAGCAGGCCCAACTCGGTTGCATATGATTCCTCGGGACTTTTCTTTAAATCAGCATAGAGCGCAGCGAAAATCTCCTGCTCGCGGGCCAGAACCGCTTGTTTTAATTTGAGCAACTGTGCCTTGCGAAATGCATAGGAGCGTGTCCGACCGCTATCAAAATAGCTACGCATTGACTGAAGAGAACCGATGTCCATGTAAGTAGGTGATGAGAAGTGTAATTTACAGTAAAGCGCAATAAAAATTCTAACTTAGTATGCAGCTTTTCATCGCTAAAACTTTGCTCACAAAAAAAATGACTGACCAATATTATATGCTGCAGGCAATTAAAGAAGCGCGCAAAGCTTTTGCAATTGACGAAGTACCGATTGGTGCATTGATTGTGATGAATGAAAAAATTATTGCACGAGGGCATAATCATGTAGAAAAATTGAACGATTCCAGTGCACACGCCGAAATGATTGCCCTCACTTCAGCATTTAATTTCCTTGGCAGCAAATATTTACCGGACGCAACCATTTATGTTACTGTTGAGCCATGCCTGATGTGTGCAGGCGCTTTGTACTGGAGCAAAATTGGCAGGGTGGTATATGGTGCTGATGATGAAAAAAATGGGTATAAAAAATATGTTATCCCGCTTCCTTCCATCGAACAGGTGGGTGTCGGACCCTGGCCTTTTCATCCCAAAACGGAATTGACAAACGGCATACTGAAAGAAGAATGTGCTAGTCTCCTGAAAGATTTTTTTAGAACCAGAAGGTGAGAAACTCACCCCCACGACTACCATTTCTTGATCTTAATATTTTTAAACCAAATGCCGCCGCCATGATCCTGTAGTGCGATATAACCGGATTTCGCAACGCCGTAGTCAGGATAATCTTTCCATTTGCCCTGGTTTTTTAATTTTTCCCATTCAGGTGTCCATGCATGAAAATCCGCCACCTTTACCCCGTTTAGCCAATGTTCTACATGATCGCCTTTGACCAGGATGCGCGTACGGTTGTACTCACCAAGTGGCCTGGATGCAAATTTCATAGGCGGATGCATCGCATAATCAGCACCACTTTTCTGCCAGTCTTCCAATTTTGAATCTTGGCCAAGATCATCGATCAGCTGATACTCAGGCCCTGTTTCATAAGAAGCGCGGTGCGTTTCCTGCACATGATATAAAATGCCGCTGTTCGCACCCTTGCTTACTTTCCAGTCTACCAGCAATTCAAAACTGCTATACTCATCATTTGTAATCAGGTCGGAGCGTTTTTTAACACCTTCTTTTTTGCAATGCAGCTCCCCCGAAACTACTTCCCAGCTATCACTTGGGGTGTTCTGATAACTGCGCCAGCTCTCCAGCGTTTTGCCATCAAAGAGTAATTTCCACCCTGCTTTTTTTTCAGCAGCGCTTAACTGGTTGTCTTTTGTTTGTCCGGGTTGATAAAAACCCGGTAGCGTAACAGATATTGCTACACAACCAACCATCAAGATTTTATACATGGCTAATTTTATTTGATATTAGAAATATTTATTGGACTTGAAGTTAATGCAAAAAAGCAGCCGCGGTTAGGAGTAAAAAAATCGATGAGTAATTTATTCACAGGACAACATGGATTTTTCCGCATTTCGTAATGGCTTTAGTTTTGAGCAATCAACTTATGCACCGTAAATTTGTTTTCCTTAATAACATCAACAAATTTTAAATCAAATATTATGGCATTTACATTACCCGCGCTACCATATGCGCACGATGCACTAGAACCTTACATTGACACAACCACGATGCAGATCCATCATGGCAAGCATCATCAGGCTTATGTTGACAATCTGAACAAAGCAATCGCTGGCACGCCGAACGAAAATAAAACACTTGAAGATCTGGTTAAAAGCGCAAGCACTATCAGCCCTGCGGTTCGCAACAATGGAGGTGGCCATTGGAACCATAGTTTTTTCTGGGAGATACTCGGACCAAAAACCGGCGGTGCACCTTCAGGTAAGTTAGCAGATGCCATCAACACTGCATTTGGATCCTTGGATTCTTTGAAAGAAAAATTAAATGCAGCAGGTGTCGGCCGTTTCGGAAGCGGCTGGGCATGGCTGATAGTAAAAGACGGAAAGCTGGAAATATCTTCAACACCTAATCAGGATAACCCTTTGATGGATATCGCTGAGGTAAAAGGCTCCCCCATTGTAGGAGTCGATGTTTGGGAACATGCATACTACCTGAAATATCAGAACCGCAGGGCAGAATATCTTGGCGCATTCTGGAACGTAATAAATTGGACCAAAGCTGCAGAACATTTTGCAAAAGCTTCTAAATAAACAGCAGTTCAAAAAAAATTATGTTACTTGCAATCCTGGCCTCCCGTGCCAGGATTTTATTTAAAAAGGGTTTTATGAGGAAAATTAAAATTATAGCAATCGCCGCAATTGCTGCTTTTGTTACTTCGTGTGCAACACATGACAAAAAAATATTGGTGTACGCCAGTAATGATATACAGGTGGATGAAAGCCAAAAAAATATTACTGTGACGGAAGGTACCACACACCATGAAAAAATACTGGAGTTCAAGGGCACAGGTACAGTAGCCCTGCAGGTGCAATCACCCGCAGGCAAATTTACATTACAGGCCACAGAGGATGGATTATATATTGCCAACCTCAAGCCTGATACTTTGGTTGGCAGCTATCAGCACACCGGCGTTGACAATGGCAGGGTGAAAATCCCAGCAGAACAATTGCAATCAAAAATTGATAGTTTGAAAAAATTAATAGCTGATTCCAATGTCAACGCGGCAAATAAAAATTATTTCATCATGCCAGCCAGTATCGCAAAAATAACCTCGGTCACCGAGGCGAAGGTGTTTGGTCCTTTCACGACCGTTCCATCGGGATTTGATGCTGGTTCTGTTCCAGAGATATACAAATTCTACACAGTCAAAGAAGAGCGAGAGATCATTAAAAGGCTAACGGACATGAGTAAGTGAGTAGTGATGGGGGTCAAGGCCGCTCGCTGCCCGCTCCCTCAGGGTACAGGATCATATCCATGTCCACCCCATGGATGGCACCTCGAAATCCTTTTTAGGGCAAGCCAGCAACCCTTGAAAACTCCATGTTTTCTTAATGCCTGCAGGGCATAATCAGAACAACTGGGGGTGTACCTGCATTTTGGGCCGAGCACCGGGGAGATAATCCATTGATACAGCTTTATCAACACGATGAAAGGAAAGCTAAGTATTCTGAGGATTGTTTTCATTGATGATATTGATTAGCCTTTGCAAAATTAAACCGATCTTTTCATTCACCACACTACTAGAGGGAAGCTCTTTACCCGTGAATATAAAAAACACGGCAAGCTGTGTATTTTTTTGATGCAATACATTTTGAATGGCTGGTTTTTGTAATCGGTACCCTTCCCGGATTAATCTTTTAATCCGGTTTCTGTCAACGGCTTTCTTGAAATTCTTGCTGCTCGTGGTTACTCCAGCCTGCAGCTTGGAGCCGACAATCGGACGATCGGGCACAACTGATTTGAACAAATAATATACTTTGAAGGGGTAAGCGTTAAAATTTTTCCCTTTACTGAACAGCTGCTCAATTAGCTTTCGGCTTTTCAGCCTTTCAGTCTTTCCTAAAGTAAATTGCTTGCTGATGGAGGTAAATTTAAAAAAATAGCCCCGAAAATCGGAGCTATAAAAATATATATTCTTGATAAATCTTTACTAAGGCCTATTTCAATTTGGATTCGTCGGAAATACTGAGTTTCGTGCGGCCTTTTCTGCGGCGGCTGGACAGCACTTTACGGCCATTGGCCGTTTGCATGCGTTTGCGAAATCCATGAACTGTCTTGCGGCGGCGCCTGTGTGGTTGAAATGTGCGTTTCATCTTTAATTTAATTTACTCACCCGGTTTTAAAATGCCTGTGAAAAAACAGGTTTTATCAATTCCATGCCCCGGGCCACCATGCCCGGGATCCCTTGAAAGGACGGCGAAGGTAGCTTAATAATTTTATATTTTTCCATTGGCAGGTAAGATTTTTTTCTATAATGCCACATGGCTTGATTCAACAGGTTTGCCGTAAAAAATGGTTGCATGGCTATCAAAATCTTCAGTTGAATCGGTAGTATGAAAAGATAGCGTGCCTGTTTTGCTGCATTTGCTTTCTATCTCCCGGTGTCGCGATAGGTAATCAAGGAGGCTGCTAGCCACAATTTCCCCTTGCGTGATGATTGAGATACCCGCGGGAAGGTATTTCTCTATCTTAGGTTTTAGGAGTGGATAATGCGTGCATCCAAGCAAAATCGTATCTATCCGGGCGTTATTTTCTAGTAGGCTGTCTATATATTCCTGTACAAAATAATCAGCGCCCGGGCCATTGTGCTCATTGTTTTCTATTAAAGGAACCCACATCGGGCAGGCTTGCTGAAAAACGTTGATCTTTGGGAAGAACTTTTTTATCTCCACGGGGTAAGATCCTGACTCGACCGTTCCGCTCGTAGCCAGTATACCAACATTGTCTGTTTTTGTAAATTTTCCAATAATCTCAGTGGTTGGGCGAATAACGCCGAGCACCCGCTTTTCAGGATTTATTTTGGGAAGATCGTTTTGCTGTATGGTCCGCAAAGCTTTTGCTGAGGCAGTATTGCAGGCAAGTATAACAAGGGGGCAATTCATCCGGAAAAACCAATTCGTGCATTCCAGGGTGTACCTGTATACGCTTTCAAAAGACCGGGTCCCGTAAGGCGCTCTGGCATTATCACCGAGATAAATAAAATCATATGTGGGCAGCCTGGCTGTTAAGTTCTTTAGAACAGTCAGACCGCCATACCCTGAATCAAAGACGCCTATCGGTTGAGAAAAAGCCATCATGCAAAAAT
>DATMMJ010000133.1:0-4320 GCA_035569795.1 Puia sp.
TGAACGCATCGAACTTTGCGTCTCCAAAAATTTCTTTCCCTTGCTGATTAAAAGATTTGCTTTTATGCCTTTTCCCGCGCTTGCTCATGATTGCAGGCACGATTTCCAGATATTTCTTTTTTACATATTCCATGGAATTACCCAAGCCGATCATGGCGGTGATAATTGCGCCGGTGCTGGTGCCAAAAATTAAATCAAAATGTTCGAACAACTTCTTGCCCGCTGCTTTTTCGAGTTCACTAAGTACACCAATAGTATAAAGCCCTTTTGAACCACCGCCATCCAGCGCAAGTATTTTTAGTGTCTTAACATAATTGTTATCCATCAGTAATAAACGTTTGAACTTTCGACGCTCTTAAATAATGGTCTGATTTCAGTAGTGATGGTCAGGATCAGGTCTTGCAACTCACCGTGTAATTTAACCAATTCCGCCAGGTTGCACCCGTCTGCAGAGAATATTTGGCGGGTCCCGTTGGCAACATATAAACTGTTTCTAAAACTCGTGTCATTGATAACTTTGAGCAAAAAAACATTTGTATTCTGAAGCAGCGCAAGGCGCTGTGATTTGCTGACCAGCAAACTAGAATCATCCATACGATAAACTAAGGAAGCGATATCATAGCTGGATACCTTAATCTCGGTTTCCGCATCCGCTCTCAGTGACTTCAGCAGCCTTATCATTCTTTTTTCGTTTCCGGCGACTCTGCCGTCTTTTTCGTTGATCCAATGAATATGTAAAAATGGAAAATTGAGTATTCGTTGATTTTTGTCCCGGTCGAGAATTTGAACACCCTTATTAGTTTCAATTGGATATTGCTTATAATCTAAGGAATTATACCAATTGCTGAAAATAATATCAATCTTCCTGTTAATGCTGCCACCCGAGATATTTATGCATTTACTGCCGGAATCATCAATCTTGCACCCACTGTACACTGTGTCGAGGATCCGAAAAGATTTTGTGCGTAGTTTTTTTAAGTCCTCAACGGGATCGCCGGCATACGGGAATTGTGGTTCCTGCGGTGCCTCCAACGTAAAAAAATGACCGTGGATTGTTAACAGGTCAATGTCACTATAATTTTTTATGTGCGTATTTGTTGGAACAGATCCCTGATACCTGAACTCCACATCAATACCATTCTGGCTGAGGCCAGTTTTTAATTGATTTTGTAATTTGCCACATACCACATACGTGTTTTTGGTGTACGATTCTGCAATGGGTTCCATTGCTTCCATGGCGTATGTGGCCGATTCACCGTATTGCATTTTGTCAAAATTCTCACTTAGCGAGAACGATTTCGTAAGGGTGTCTTCTCTCCTACCTTTCAGCGCCTGCAATTTTTTTCCGTAATTTGCCATTTTAATTAAGTTTATTTTTGTTCAAAAATGACAGAAAAGTGGCCCGGAAGCAGCTTAATCGCTTACAGGTCTCACATTTTTACATAAATCACTTTTTTTATTCATCTGCAAAATAAAGTAAAATAAATTGATCTGCCACTAAAATTTTACCCACAGGTTGCCCATAAAGTAATTTTTTGTATAATTTTGTTAGCAGATACCAATTATGCTTGTAAATTTTTCGATAGGAAACTATCTGTCATTCAAAGAAATCCAAAAGCTCAACCTAGTACCTGATGTAATTAAGGATTTAAAGGAGAATCTTCATATTCCTTATTTTTATGACCCTGAAATGAGGCTCTTAAAGTCCTGTGCCCTTTACGGGCATAACTCTCATGGCAAATCCAACTTCATTAAGGGCTTCCAGTTTTTCCAGCATTTTATTTTTACTTCTTTCTCCCATGGTCAGGGAATGAACACCATCACGAGAGAACCCTTTCGTCTTAACCCATCGATGGCCGACAAACCCAGCTTTTTTGAAATAACCTTTTTGCTGAAACAAACAAAATACCGTTACGTTTTTGCATTGACATCTGAAGAAATCATTGAAGAGGGATTATATTATGCAGAGGCAAAAATCAGAGAGAATTATTTATTTGAAAGAAAAGGTCAGGATTTCAAAATCAGTAAGGCCTGGAATAAAGAAACCGAAAACCAGGCAGAACACGCCCTATCTTTTGCTAAGCCACATATACTTCTTCTTTCTGTATTGCTTTCTCAAAAAAATGTTCCAAAAATTCAGGATATTTCCAATTGGCTTAGTGGCAATTTGGTAATTCCTGATGACTATTTAACTGAAATTGTTAAGGCTAAGAACATTTATTCTGACCTGACATATAAAAATTTAATTTTAAAATTTATCAAAAATGCAGATTTGGGATTTAGGACAGTATTTGATAAAGTGGACAGCCTTTCAAAGAATCATCAACACTTTGATAAGGGCATTTTTAATATTTGGTTTGATAAAGAAATCAAAAATTTTCAATTGTATACTGGCCACGATTTATACAACAATGACAAGAAGATTGTGGGCAATGTAGAATTTGAGTTACAGAAAAATGAATCAGCCGGATCAATTAAATATTTTATTCTTGTATCCCTCCTATCCTACGCAATTAAAAATTCATTGCTAATATGGGTTGACGAACTGGATGCCAGGTTTCATTCTTCGCTCCTGGAAATGCTTGTCCAGTCATTTCATAATCCAGAGATCAACCCCATTAATTCACAAATGATATTTACAACGCACAATACGGTTTTGTTGGATAAAAAACTTCGTAGGGATCAAATGGTGGTGATTGAAAAAAATCAATTTGGCGAATCCACAATCCAAAGAATGCATTCTTCCAAAAAACCAATCCGAATAGGGAAATCCATGGAAAAAGAATATCGAAAAGGTAATCTCGGCGGAGTCTCCAGAGATTTATTAAACCCCACACTGTTTGACTAACTTTTGGCAAATATGGTATTTTGTTTTAGCTTCCAGACTCGTTTATTGGATGGAATTTTGATTAGCTCGCGTTCCAGCACATGCTAAGTCTTGCCGTTTACACTAATCACCACGGTATCGTTATTAGCCGCAGGTTTTTCCGGTAGCTTGCTACAACCGGCGGCTACCATGCAAAAAAAATCATGCTTGATCAGAGCGACATGAACTTGATCATAAGTGCATCGCTCAGCCCCTTGCGTAAGGCGCGCAGGATCTGGGACATTTTTTTCTCCACCGTTTTCACGGAGATATCCATACGCTCGGCTATCTCGTGATAGGTAAGTTTTTCGTCGCGGTTGAGGAGAAATGCGCTGCGTGCGTCTTCGGGCAGCCTTTCCAGCAGGTCGCGCACCAGGTGCTCGAGTTCTTTATATACAAGCGGGTTCTCTAAAACGAGGTCGGCGGAAACAGTGCCAAGCCGGTCGTAAAATTCATGGGAAGCTTTATCCGCATGGATCGCTTTGATTACCTGGAAACGCGTAGCCTGCTGCAGATAGATCTTGGGAAATTCTATAAGGATATCGGCGCGCCGCTGCCAAATCGAGGTGAAGTCCTCCTGGACGATATCCCGGCAGGACTCGTCGTTTCTTAAAATGGATTTAGCTGTGTAGTAGAGGCTCTTCCAACGTCGGTTGTACAGCTCCGTAAATGCCGCGATGTCATCCTTTTGCATCAGGGCGACCAGTTCTGTACCCTAGTAAATCGCGTATAGCGGCATATTGGGAAAATATGTACTTCGGGTAAAAGTAATAAAAAAATAATGATTTGGTAATAGGGTGTACCAATCCAAAGACAAATTTGAAAGCACTAAAGCTGCGTCCTGTTATTGCTGAATTCAGAGATTGATTATGCGATGGTAGGTTACCAGTCAGCCTAATATTATTACATTTGATTTAACAAAACATCATTATGAACAGGTCGGAAAATGAATACTTGGATGATAAAAAAAAGAGACTTGAAGTGGAAAAACTGGAGTTCGATGTTCGGAACAAACAATATTTTCCTCCCAGGTTGTTAATATACTTGCAACCCTTACTTCCCTCAGTTTTTACTTTAGCGTCCATAGTGGGTACTCTCATTATTCTCAGTAAAACGAAATTTTTTGAGAATGCAAATACTTTATATGAAATAAAAAACCAAAACCTAAAAGCGGAAGGAGAAAAATTAGAGAAGTTGAAGCTCGGATTAGATTCGAGTATTTTTATTTTGCGTGATTCCATTTCGAAATTATCCAGCTCCATAAATGTATACAAGTCGGTTTTAGGAAAGACAAAAAATTCAATGACGACCTGCCAGCAAGAAATTGCTAAACTTACGATTGATTTAAACAGAGCCAATGAAACAAATAAGGCGAATGAATCAAATATTACCAGGCTCACTACTGAATTAAATATGGCCAGAATTACTAAAATAGACCCCAGTTTAGCAGGAGG
>DATMMJ010000134.1:0-5511 GCA_035569795.1 Puia sp.
TCCAGCATTTTTTCACCTCCAACAAAATGCTACTATTTTCCGCAGCTTAGTGTATTTCCCCTCGATCTCGTGTGGGTTACTTAACAGAAAGATCCGGAAAGTCTTGAACTGGGTTTTTTATTTTTTGCTATAGGATTTGAATATCCCGCAAATTCAATACTCGGGCGATCATTCGAATCAAAAAATGCTTTTAAAAATAATAAATTAAAAAAATAAGCCCCGAGTTCTCGGAGCTTATTTCTCTTTTTCAGCACTAAAAAAATCAGAACGCTTTTTTATCTTTTTCCTGCGCTTTTTGCATGGGGTTATTGACCTGCGGGTTGCTCCGCAATTGTTGCTGCTTGGACTTGAATACCTGGAACTTACTCTCTGTCTGCACTATTGGCCAACTGTTATTGCTCTCGTCAATATCAGCCGTCTCGCGGTTCGGGTCGAGTTTTATGGACGCAACTTCTTTGTCTTTTATAAAGACTTTCGTTAAGTGGCTTTCGTTTTTTCTCCAGATTTGTGCTGGTATGCGCTCCACTTCCTTAGTGCCGTCCTTAAAGGTCCACTCAATAATAATCGGCATCACCATGCCGCCTTTATTGGAGAATTGTAATTCGTAAAATTGTTTGCTCCCAACTTTTTGCTTTGTCGAATCATCCATAGGCTCATCATATCTGGTGACATGCTGGGCAAATTTTGTGGTGTCATAAGGAACCTGACCCCTTGAGTATTTCCAGTAAAAATCACGTAGAGTGGTATCTTGATCCGTTGCGAAGGTGATCGCCTTGTCATCGCGATTCCTTTCTTTGGAAACATCCGTGGGGAATCTGCCTGTCATCATGGGCTTTTCGATATTTCTCATCGCAATGCTGTCAATCTTTGCCAAAGGCTTATCAAAATCCGGTTTGAAATGCTTTACACTGTCCAGGGAAATATCAACTGCATCAATTCCGTAGAACCATCCGCGCCAAAACCAATCCAGGTTCTCTGCGCTTGCATCATTCATGGTACGGAAGAAATCTGCAGGCGTGGGGTGCTTGAAAGCCCAGCGGCGCGCATATTCCTTAAATGCATAATCAAATGATTCACGCCCCATAATTGTTTCGCGAAGCATGTTCAAACCTGTTGCGGGCTTGGTATAAGCGTTCGGGCCAAATCGAACAATATTCTCTGAATTTGTCATAATCGGCTCGAGTTGATTTTTAGGCAATTTCATATAATCAACAATTGCCCATGCCGGACCTTTGCCACGAACAGGAAATTTATTATCAAATAATTCTTCCGTAAGGTATTCAACAAAAGAATTGATGCCTTCGTCCATCCAGCTCCACTGGCGTTCGTCGCTGTTTACGATCATCGGGAAGAAGTTGTGGCCTACTTCATGAATTACCACGCCTAACATCCCATATTTTGTTGCTTCGCTGTACGTACCATCTTTTTCTGTTCTTCCAAAATTAAAGCAGATCATCGGGTACTCCATGCCGTTAGACGCCTCCACACTTTGTGCAACAGGGTAGGGGAAGGGGATGGAGAAATGTGAATAGGTCTTGATGGTATGTGCCACTGCTTTAGTGGAAAATTTTCTGTATAGTGGATATGCTTCCTTGCCATAATAGCTCATACACATCACTTTTTTCCCTTCCACGTATGCGGGCATCCCATCCCATACAAATTTGCGCGAAGAGCCCCATGCAAAGTCACGCACATTTTCTGCTTTAAAAATCCATGTCTTTTTTTGCTTCGCCTTGTTTTTTTCTGATGCCTTTGCTTCGTCCAGGGTTACGATCTCAAGGGGCTCTTTGCTCAGTTGGGCCTTTTGCCAGCGCGCGAATTGCCCGGGTGACAACACCTGCTGATAATTCTGGCATTCCCCGGTCGCCCCTACAATATGGTCTGCGGGCACTGTCATTTGTACTTTAAAACTCCCGAAAGTCAATGCAAATTCCCCACGTCCCGTGAACTGGTTATTCTGCCATCCCTGAAAATCACTGTACACACAGAGCCGCGGGTACCATTGCGTCATGGTGAAAAGATAATTTCCATCTTCAGGGAAATATTCATACCCGCCCCGCCCGAAACTCTTCATGCGGTCTGTAATATGATAATCCCATTCAATTTTAAAAATAAATTTTTGCCCGGGCTTTAAAATCGTGGGCAATTCAACGCGCATCATCGTTTTGTTGATGGTATATTTTAGGGGTTTCCCAAGAAGATCGGTGATTTTGTGAATATGGTCACCATAATCATTTTGGTCTTTTGACAACTGATCAACGATCCGGTCACTTTCTATCGTGTCCATATTGCTCCCCTCCTGGTAATTGGCGTTGTATTTTGAGCTGTGCTCATTCTCATCAAGCTGCAGCCATAAATAAGTAAGCTGGTCGGGAGAATTATTGGAATAAGTGATCGTCTCGCTCCCCGTCAAAAGGAGTTTGTCTTCATCAAGATTACAAACAATGTCATAATCGCATTTTTGTTGCCAGTATTTTGGGCCCGGAGCACCGCTTGCCGTACGGTATTCGTTGGGCGTTGGCAACACGGTTCCAAGTCCCTCAAACTTGTTGCCGTGATTGGACGTGTTCTGCGCAAATAGAAAGCCTGAGCAGGAACACAGGGAAAGAAAAAGTAAACGTCTCATGGTTGTGCAGTTTGTTTTTTTATAATGGAAATCTATCAAAAGCCATTTTTGTTGATGCGATCAATATAATCAAAGAAGTTCCCCGGATCCACCAAAATCTTTGCAGTTTCATTGTCTGCACGAAGATAAAAGAAATTGCAAGCACAACCGCAACCACCAGCAGTTGCGCCACCTCAATACCCAGGTTGAAAGCCAGCAAATGCCCTACCAGCCCTTCTTTCCCTTCGAGACTTAGAAACGTGTTTGCATATGCAAGCCCGTGTATCAATCCAAAGAACAAAGCAAAAAAATAAATCATCGGCCATTTCGAAGGTTTCTCCACTTGCGCCAGCTTCTGCAATAAATTATTAATAGCAGTCAAAACAATGGTAACCGGTATCAGGAATTCGATCCATTTTATAGAGAAATGGACCCAGCCCATAGCGCTTAAGGCCAGCGTGATGGAATGCCCGATAGTGAAGGCTGTAACAAGTACAATCACCTTTTTCCAGTCTTTCAATAAATATCGAAGACAAAGGGCCGTTACAAATAAAATATGATCGAGCGCTTCCCAGGTCAGTATGTGTTCGGTGCCGAGCCTGAAGTAAAGGTTAAAGTCTTGCATGCTATTCAGAGTTAGCGAAATTATCCAGACTTTTGCAGGGATAAAATTTAATTTTTGAATGGCAGCATCTTTGTTTAAATGGTTCAGTGTATATCTTTTGCTTCTTTCTGGTAATGGGCGCGGAACGGAGGTATATAGGGTTAAAGGGGTTACCCATCCACTTTATGTAACCGTAACCGAAGTCAACCACAATGCAAAAGATAAAACCCTTGAGATGAGCTGCAAGATATTTACAAACGATTTTGAAGCGGCACTAGAAAAATCCTTTCATATAAAAACGGACCTCACACATCCAAAAGATAAAAAAGCTGCTGATAAACTCGTCAGTGATTATATACAAAAGCATTTTCAGATTAAAGTCGATGGAAGGCCGCTTGCACTTGAGTTTGTTGGCAGCGAAAAAGAGACCGATGCGACATGGAGCTATTTCCAGGTAAGCAATATTTTATCTGTGAAGAAGATAGAAATAACAAACAGCATCCTTTACGAGACTTTTGAAGGGGAGATCAATCTCATGCATGTGACGGTGTCGGGCAAAAGAAAAAGTGATAAGCTGACAAGCCCTGAAACGAATGCGGTTTTCGATTTTTGAGCAATTGTCGCTGAGACTTACATCATGCATCGCCGTCCACATCTTTTCGTGCTTTTTTGAGCATTGTCACAAGGACTTTGTCGATTCGTTGGGCATCCATGTCGATGATCTCGAACTTGAAATCTTTCCATTTCAAAGTTTCCCCTGTCCGAGGTATGCGTTCCAGTTGGTGAAGGATAAAACCCGCCAAGGTATCAAACTCATGACCTCCTTCATTCATCCATTCTGTCTTGTCAAAATGGGTCAAGAAATCGTAAAATGGGATTTGTGCATCCACAAGAAAACTGCCGTCCCCTCTTGGTTTTATTTCGTAGTCTGTAATATCGGGCTGCGGCAGGTCGCCGATTATAGCGTCCAGAATATCGTTTAGCGTGATCATGCCCAGCAGGCTGCCATATTCATCCACAATAAAGCAGCAATGCATTTTTGTTTCTTTGAATTTTTCAAGCACCTGGTAGGCGTTATTGTTTTCTGGCACAAACATTGGCGGCACAGCGACATTTCTGAAGGGCGTATTTGCATCCGTTATATATAAATCTTTAATGGAAACGGTGCCTTCGATATTATCAATATCCCCGTCGCACACAGGATAAAATGAATGCGGCTCTTTCAAGATCTTTCCTTTGATCATTGTTTCATTTTCATCAATGTCAAACCAGATGATATCGCTCCGGTGCGTCATCAGTGAGGTGATGTTCCGGTCGCCCAGATGAAATACTCTTTCAATAATCTCCTGCTCTGTTTCTTCAATTTCGCCCTGCTCAGTTCCTTCGCTGATCATCGCTTTTATTTCATCCTCTGTTACATTACTGTCTTTTGATTGTTTAATATCAACCAGCTTAAAAAATAAATTGCTTGTGTTGTTAAGCAACCAGATGATTGGGTGGGTAAAACGGGATAGTATCTGCATGGGCCTTGCGACAATACGGGCAATCTGCTCGGCTTGAAAAAGCCCTGTGCGCTTGGGCAGGAGTTCTCCAAATATGATCAATAAAAAGGTCACAATGGTTTCGACCAGGACAGTGGAAATGCTGCTGGCATAAGGTTTCAAGACTTCTATTTTTTCCACGTAGGGCTTCAGGTCAGCGCTGAATTTCTCGCCAGAATAAAAACCAATGAGTATTGCAATGAGGGTGATGCCCAGCTGTGCAGTGGATAGAAACAATTCAGGGTTTTCTGCAAGCCTCAAAGCAGCTTTGGCTCTGTCATCGCCCTTCTCGGCCATGCTTTCCAGCTTTGTTTTGCGTGCCGACACCAGTGCAATCTCTGCCATTACAAAAAGCCCGTTCAAAAAAATCAGGCAAATTAGAATTACGATCTCGATCATGCTCGTTTATTATTCATGCTAAGAGTTCCAAACTTTTTCTTGAAAAAAACAAACATCCCGTATCCAACAATGCAACCAACAATTATGCCACCAAGCACATCAAGGGGATAGTGTACGCCCACATACACTTGGGAGTATGATATTGCGAAGGCCCATAAAAAAATAAGGCGCCACCAGTTACTGGTGTGCTTAAGCGTTAAAAAAATGAACATGGCAGCTGAAAAATGGTTACACGCGTGGGATGAGGTGAAACTGGAACTTTGCGGGCAATAACTTACCAGCACGCGTGCATACTGACTGACAACAGGATCCTGGCATGGGCGAAACCGGAAAATAAGGCCCTTTATCAATGAACTAGAGAT
>DATMMJ010000135.1:0-3932 GCA_035569795.1 Puia sp.
GAGCTTTTAAAATGGACTCAAATGTTTCATACTCTCGGATCGCTCTAACAAAATCGGGTTTGCTGAGATAGTTTAGTCGCTGCCACTGTTTTTCCAGATGCTGATCATTTAGGTAAGCATCTGCCGCCCTTTTGATGAATACTGATTGCAGTTTTCCAAATTCTGAATGACAGGTAAGTCTCATAATGTTTATGTGTTCTCTAATATTAACTTTTTTTGTTACGAATTATCCAGACGTAAAAAGGAACTCCAGCCATGAGTAAAAGAAAACCCCAATAGACAATTTCTTCGCCCGCTCCCGCAATTGCCCAAAAAGCAAATGCAAATGCAAGCACTGAAATAATAATTGAGGAAAGCCATCCTTTGTTGTCAAGATGTTTTTGCTCTATTCTGATGACGATGTACGAGGCCATCGAAAATAGATAGGGTACCAGACATGTTAAAGTGGAAAGAAGAATTAAAAATCTGAACTGCTCAACAAGGCCTTTTGTATAGTTCATCAGCATTATAATAGAAACCAGAGCGCTTCCAATTAATATGCCGTTTGCAGGTACACCCCGCTTATTTTCTTTCCCGAAAATTTGGGGGAACAATTTGTCTTTTGATATGGCGTAAGGTATTTGCCCCTGGATTAGTATCCATCCGTTGAGTGCCCCAAACGCCGCAATGGCAACGCCCGCACTTATCAGGTACCGTGAATTGCTGCCAAATATTTTTTGCGATGCATCAGCAAAAGGTGTTACTGAATGTTGCAGACTGATAGCAGGTATGATCCCAAGTACGCTTACAGTCCCCAAAATATAAACTATCGTAGTGACCATTGTGCCAAGCATAGTTGCACGGGGGATTGTTTTTTCGGGATTGTCAATATTGCCGGCAGGAATCGTAGCGCACTCAATGCCAAGGAACGCAAAAAGCGTCATGGCGGCTGTTGCAGTGATTGCAGAGAATGTCGAACGGCCAGAGATATTGAAAGGAGTAAAGTTTTTAAGATTGATAAAAAACAAGCCGCCAACAGCGATTAAAATCAATGGCAAGAGCTTTAGCACAGTCGTGATTAGTTGCATGCTGCCCGATGCTACGATGCCGCGGGTATTAATCCAAGTGAGAAACCAAATGGCAGATAAGCCTGTTATAGCTGCGGCTGCCGGATTTCCATTCAGTGCAGGAAAGAAAGTGCTCAAAGCGCTCACCAGCGAAACCGAAATAGCGGCATTGGTGCACCAGCAGGAGACCCAATAGCCCCAAGCCACCAAAAAGCCCATGAAGTTGCCAAACCCTGCTCGGGTGTACGCATAGGGGCCGCCGTTAATGCCGGGTAATTTTTTGGAGAGCCGGCTAAATACAGCAGCCATCAAAAATGCGCCACATGCCGAGAACACCCAGCCAACAAGGCTGATGCCGCCATAAGCAGCCAGCGCTGAAGGCATTAAAAAAATTCCTGCGCCAATCATGTTTCCTACCACTAGAGAAGTAGTTGTCCATAGCCCCAGTTTATTTTTCGCAGGTGAATGTTCAGCCATATTGGTTTGCAAAAAATTGAAATGAAAATTCAAGATACGATTATTAAATATTTGAAAGCTGGGAAAATAATCATTCAAAGTTACCTACTGACAGTATTGCTTTTACCGGTTCGCTGCAGTGTACCCTCAAGACAAAGCGGTACAAAGTAGGGTTGCGACCAGCCGAGTTAGTTTTTGCGACTTTAGAGCTTGCGAGCGTTAAACATCTATGCTTTTTAAGGTCTTTTAGTAGCTTGCAATGTCTTTCTAATTTCTGATGATAAAATATATCACAAAAGAATTTATACAAGGGATTACAATGAAGGAAGCTATGGCATCAATGCGGGTAGCCTTCAGCGTTATTTCTGATACCCAAACAAATTTACCCGAGCGCACTGTTATGGAACCTGGACCAAAGGATGCAACTGTTCTGGTCATGCCATCTTCAGCATTTGGAATAACAGGGATTAAAATCACATCGCTCTATAAAAACAACCCACTAAGAGATTTGCCGATGTCTCAGGGGCTCATGGTCATAATAAATAGCGACACAGGCGAGCCAATCGCAATCCTTGATGCCGTGTATTTAACGGCGCTTAGAACCGGCGGCGCATCGGGGCTTGCCACAGAACTCCTTTCAAGAGAAGCGTCAAAAGTACTTGGGATTTTCGGTTCCTCGGAACAAGCTGAAATGCAAATTGCAGGCGTGATGGAATCCAGAGCTATCGAAAAGGTCATTGTGTTCGCAAGAAATAAAGAAAAGACTTATTCTTTCTGCAAAAAAATGGCAACAAAAATTGGAGCAGAAATAGCGCCAGCGGAAAACTCATCTGATTTATTTGAATGCGATATCATTTGCACAGCTACGAACTGCTGCCAGCCAGTATTTGAACACAAGTATGTGAAACCTGGTGCACACATCAATGCCATTGGCTCCTATAAAGCCACATGCCGGGAGATTCCCGGTGAAACGATTGCGAGTAGCAAACTGATAGTTGATCAGATGAAAGCCGCATTACAAGAGGCCGGTGATATTTTGATACCGTTACATGAAGGCCTGATCGACCCTAAACCTATTTATGCTGAACTTGGAGAAATTGTTAGTGGCAAAAAGCAGGGGCGCACATCTGAGCAGGAGATTACTGTGTTTAAATCGGTTGGCATTGCTGTGCAAGATCTTGCGCTTGCAAAACTTATCTGGGACAAATCACTGAATCCGTGAATTACTTATTGCTGATTCCTGTTAGTACGGCATTTACATTTTCGCTCGCCGACTTTAGGATGAATGGATAGAGTGGGTTATTCAGAATCCAGAATTTTTTTTGCCCGTTAGCTGAAACAACATAAATCGCATCGACCTCGTTGCCGTCTAATTTGAAAACCTTTTCAGCGGTCATGTCGGCCAGATTATAAGTGATACCGCCGTAAGTGGCTGATTTTTGTTCCTTTAATGCTATAAAGAAATGCCTGGAAAAACAATGATCGGTTTTATCATCTGTCAATATGTAGAGCGCATTGCCATTTTCTGCTGAGGTTGGCTGTTCACCGGGAGAACGCATTTTATTTGCACTCTCCATTGCTTTTTTTGAAATCACTGTTTTGTTTATCTGCATCTTACCTCCGAATTTAAGCGTATCCACAAATGACAACGCTCCTTTTTCCGTTGAAAGGATTGCTCCGTCTACAATTAGGTTTGCTCCATCTTTTCCTTTAAACTCATATTGAAAAAGAGTGCCGGCTTTAATTTCCGGCAAATATTTGTCACTGGTTGTTTGCGAATATCCATAAGCAAAGGATATGGAAAAAAGTAATGTGAAACGCAGGTTTTTCATAATTTGTTTGCGATTATATCTTTAGAAAAGAGCACTTTACATAAACGCAGGTTTGTAGGCAAGCGTATGTGTGGATAACAGGTATTTATTGTACTTCAAGGATCGAAAAACATAATAAAACCAGCCTTATTTCGTTGTCAGATTGGCAAAGCCTTTTTCTGACCGGCGCCTAAATCCAGCCAACATGAACAACGAATTTCCGTTTTGTGCCTTTATTGTTGATGATGACCCCTTCTATCTGCAACTTTTTCACTATCATCTCAAAAGTTTAGGTATTAAGGACGTTTATGTTTTCGATAACGGAAAAGATTGCCTGAACAGCCTTGTGCTTGAGCCTGACCTCATCCTGCTGGATCATTATATGAAACCGATAGACGGGATGGAAGTACTCAAAGAGATAAAAAAACACGACCCGAATATTTTTGTCGTCTACATTTCTGGCCAGGAAGAGATACATGTGCCAATTATTGCAAAAGAAAACGGAGCGTTTGATTATCTGGTGAAAACAGATGTAACTGAAGACAAGCTGCAACTGATCATAGAAAAAATAAAGACTATAAAACAACTCCCTCAGTAAGGAGGCATTACCTGCAAAAAC
>DATMMJ010000136.1:0-21414 GCA_035569795.1 Puia sp.
GCCTTATATCGCTCCGAACAACGCATGGGCACTGTATTTGGCATTTTTACTTTTCTCTCCATTTTTGTTGCCTGCCTTGGTTTGTTCGGCTTATCGATCTTCACTGCAGAACGCCGTAAAAAAGAAATCGGTGTGAGAAAAGTGCTGGGCGCTTCTGTTCAAACGGTGGTCGGGTTACTATCGAGGGAGTTTTTAAAATTGGTGACTATAGCGTCGTTGATTGCATTTCCTGTTGCCTGGCTTGCTATGAATATATGGCTTCAGGATTTTGCATACAGGATAAGCATGGGCTGGTGGATATTTGTTATTGCAGGCGTTTCGGCCATGGCAATTGCATTGCTAACGGTGAGCTTCCAGGCAGTCAAAGCAGCTATAGAAAATCCCGTAAAGGCGCTGCGCTCTGAATAGCCTTCATATCTATAAGATTAACTACCAATCACTTTTTATTCGTTGTCCGATAAAATACTGACTATTACATAAAATGCGATTGGTCTCTTCGACCCTTCTTTTATCTTTCGACTTTCTAGCTCAATCCCAATAAACTTCATCTTTTAAAAATATCTCGTAGACTTCTCTCCACCCGGCAAATTTTGGGTCAGTGCCTAAAAAATGATTGTGCCAGATGGTGATCATAAGCCCGTTCACTTTTTTTATTGCATTGTAATAATTGAGTAGTTCAGTCATTGCCTGTTGTGCGGTAAAGTTCTGTTCATATAGTGAATTAGCATCCATGAAGCAAAAAGGAAACACCTGCAATGGGGTTTGCAGCTCATTTTCCAGATCGTACCAAAAAAAAGAAGATGCCACTGAAGCCCTGAAACCATTAATGCTCCCATATCCCATCGAAAAATCTTTTGCTATGCCCGCATTTATCAGACGCCTATACGTCTGTGGCAAAGTAAGTCTGATAAAATGCTGCCTGCTATGTAAAATTTTCTTATCAGCTATATATTCAAGCCATTCAATTTCTTCTTTTAATAATTTCTCATCCTCATTGCTTCGCCAGGAAGGATGGATACCCACCGTATAACCTGCTGCATGGTATTGAATCAGTTCCTGCAATGCATTTTTTTTGGGAGAAATATTCTTATCATGCCCTTTTTGGTCTTTGGCGACAAGAAAAAAGTAATAGGGCTTTACCCTGCAATACAAGTGCAAAGAATCAAGCCATTCATAGGCGTCAAACGGGTCACCTTGCTTTTTGAGCAATACGCTTGCCCTTTGTTTTACGGAGTGCCAATCGCCCATGCTTATTGATTTAAATAAACCACCTGTATTTCTGCGCCATCCTTTATGCAGGTAAGAATAAGCGACATCAATATCGTAGGTCGGTATAAACCGAAAAGAACAGCGGCGGAAAACAATATCGGGAGATTTTTTCTGCAAAACCTGTCTAAATTCCTGCAACCAAATATTAATCAGGGGTTGATCAAGAAAATTTTCTTTGTGAGCAAGCGAATTGGTGTAAGCATACCTGTTGTACTCATCTTTTTCATGCGGCAAGTATTCTTCATATCGGCTGAGCAGATAAAAACAGGCAGCGAAAATATCAAAGGAAAAATCTCCTGTGGTTTGAAAAAAAGCCTTATGATAATTCAACTCAAAGCAATGAATAGATTGCGGTTTTATTCCACTTTCAAAAAGCAATGAAACTGGCTTAATGAAAAGTTCAGTATCAGAAAACTCGGTATCAGAATAATTTATTTTTGGGTGATTGCTACTAGCAAACACTTCTTTATCAGAAGTGACCCCAATCGGTTCATCAAACAATTCTTTGCTGATAAAATCCACAACGTATCGCAATCGGGAAGTAATATTTGAGCAATATAAAAGCATAAGGCTTGATAAAATAAAAACGCCGGCTTCATAAAACCGGCATCGGCATTTACTTAGAATCCGTCGAATTTTTTCCCTTGCTACAGATGACCTGAGTATTTCTGGCAAACATCTTCACTCTTGAGTATTTTTCTCGGCAGTCGGCCCCGCGAGCAGTTATTTGCGCTTTTCTTTCCACAGTTGATTAAATGTTTTTGCAGAAAAATCAAGATCAGCGCGGTGGGCTGTCCATCCTTTAAACACTTTATTAACCATCCAGTTTTTTATTTTCCGACTCCCAGAATTCATCATCCTTCGGCTGAGGCTGGATTGCTTCCATAGTTTCCATGCAACCTTTTCGCCCCACTCTGCGTCACCTTCCTCCACAGCTTCGTGCCGGTTCTCCAGTAACAGCTCATGCAGGTTAATTTTCACGGCACAGACTTCTGTGCAGTTGCCACAAAGCGATGAGGCGTAGCTGAGATGTTTCCAATCATTTAAGTTCTTCAAATGTGGCGTGATAACCGAGCCGATCGGACCGCTGTAAGTTGTTTCGTAACTATGGCCACCGATGTTCTTATAGACAGGACAAGCATTTAAACACGCGCCGCACCGGATGCAGTATAAACTCTCTCTTGACTTTGTGTTCTCTAAAATACGAGTCCTGCCATTATCTAACAGTATTACATACATTTCTTCCGGGCCATCATGTTCGTTTTTCTGCTTTGGGCCTGTAACAATAGTATTATAGGCGGTTAATTGCTGGCCGGTTCCGTAAGTAGCAAGCAAGGGCCAGAACAGACTCAGGTCACTCATTGAAGGGATCACTTTTTCGATTCCCGTAATTACGATATGAGTTTTAGGGAAAGCACAACTCAAACGCCCGTTACCTTCATTTTCTGTAACAGCAATTGCACCTACATCTGCAATAATAAAATTAGCTCCGGTAATCCCAATCTCTGCTTGAGTATATTTCTCCCTTAATTTTGCCCTTGCCACTAAAGTCAGCTGTTCTGGGGTAAGGGTAAGGGGGGTATCTAATTTTTCATGAAATAGTTTGGCAACATCCTCTTTGCTTTTGTGCATAGCTGGCGTGACAATATGGTACGGCGGCTCGTTATCCAGCTGCTGAATGTATTCGCCGAGGTCCGTCTCCACGCTCTGGATATGATGGGATTCTAAAAATTCATTCAGTTTTATTTCTTCCGTAACCATGCTCTTGCTCTTCACAATCGTCTTGCAATTTTTTTGTTTGCATATTGCAAGAATCTCCTGTAGTGCTTGAGCGGCATCTTCGGCCCATATCACTTTGCCGCCACGGCGCGTCAATGCTGCTTCAAAATCTTCAAGCTGTTTGTCAAGGGTTTCTATTGCTCTCCATTTAATATTTTTCGCGCGTTCGCGTGCGAGGCCAATATCGCTAAATTGCTGCTTGCCCAAAGGCACTACTGCATTGTACTTGCCGATGTTGAAATTAATTTTCCTCCGGTGATCCATATCGCCGGCTTTTATCGTACTCTTCGCAATAAAAGATGCAGCAGTGTCTGTCATTTGGGTGAAAAAGGGTTTTTTAAGATTAAGAAGGATTTACATATTCATGTGCAATTTTTTCCAGTACCTCGTAAAAGCCCTCTCCGTATTTTCTTATCAATGCTTCTTTCAAAAAAACATATGCTGGAAGTTTTAATTTTTTCCCGAGGGCGCAACCCGGATTACACATCGTTTCACGCGGCTCATAATTCACCAGTTCATGTTCGGTTGTTTTTTTTGTTTTGATCGGATACAGGTGGCAGCTAATGGGCTTCTTCCACGTTGTCTTACCATCAAGATAAGCCTGCTCAAAGCCGCATTTTATAATGCCATTTTTATCTTTTGAGCCGTAAGCGCAAAGCTTGCCTTCAATGGTTGGCGTCACCCATCCAAACTCCCTGTCATAACTATATCTTCCGTTCCGCTCAATTTCCTTTACGCCTGCTTGTGATAGGTACGGTTTAACGATTTCGTACACCTCGTTAACCTTATCCAACTCTTCACGTTCCAGAGGGGCGCCAGCATCTCCATCCTCGCAACATCCCCCTTTGCATTTATTGAGGTCACACACAAACTGATCTGTTATCACCTCGTCACTCACTAAAATATTATCGATCGCTATCAAGATAAGTATATTTTTGAAACACTAAAGTTAACTCAATTAAATCATGCCAAACCTCTCGTGCACCGCAAAGTGCGAAAGAAAAACTATCCCACTTGGAGCGTTCTACTGTTTTTGAGTTTTCCTGCTATTTTTGTTTTTCCCACTTCAGGGTATTAATTAAATGCATCATATCAACCTCCAAAAACTGATTTACAATACCGAGCGAATCAGCATTGGGCGCAGTATCAAAATAGAGCGCACCGCGTAAAAAATGCTTTACTGAATCGCTCACAAAAAATTGCTTGGCAGTTGCCGCATTTCCCCCCACATTAAAGAAGATGCCTGTAATGCCTAAAGGTGTTCTTATTATGGAATCTTCAATGGACGTTGCTTTATAGCTGTGCTTGAAAGTCATTTTATACGCATCGTCTTTCAGTTTATCGAATGTATTGGTACCGATTTCTTTATAGCTAATGTAAATGCGCGCATTGAACTGAGGGAAGTCTATATTGATCCAATACGGGTTTTCCGGTTTGGATTCAAAAAAAGAGGTGTCCTGGATAATATTGGAGTAGACCGGATATTCAAATGAATACGGATATCCTTGCTTATTGAACTGCTTGTACTGATGCTCGGGGAAATAAATTTTAAAATAACCCTGGGGCTTTGGTGTGAAGGTGCTGTTGCAGGAAATAAAACCATAAGAAAACAGAATCAGGCAAGGAGCAAGGAAAAAATAAATTTTTGTATTAGGCACTTAAAATAATTTCATTTTGAGGTAAGTATCAGCTTTGTACCTTCACAAGTACTTTCACTTTTTTTATACGGCTTTGCTCTGCGTCAATAATTGTGAATTCAAAATCACCGCAAGGGATAACATCCCCTACTTTTGGTATTTCTCCTGCAAGCTCCAGAATTAACCCTGCAAGGGAATCGCTTTCTCCTCTCACTGAATCAAAGGTATCTATGGGCAGGTGCATGGTCTTGCAAACAGTAGAGATCATGGTCCTACCTTCAAAATTATAAGACCCGTCTTCGGCCTGTTTGTTCACGCTCTCTTCTTCATCAAACTCGTCTTTAATATCACCAATAATTTCTTCCAGTACATCTTCTAATGTCACTATGCCGCTAGTTCCCCCAAACTCATCCACCACAATTGCAAAATGGATCCGCTTTCCCTGGAATTCCTTCAGCAGGTCTTCAATCATCTTATTTTCATGAACAAAATAAGGGGGCCTTAACAAAGTGTGCCAGTCAAAATCTGGTGGCTCATTCAAATAAGGTATCAGATCTTTGGTGTGCACCATGCCAATAATCTCATCGAGGCTCGTTTTATAAACCGGTAGGCGGGAATAGTGCAGTTCTTCTATTCTTGCTTTGAGCATTTCAAAGGGCGTGTTGTATTCAATACCATGCACGTCAAGCCTGGTTTTCATCACCTGCTTCACAGTGATATTGCCAAATTGAATAATGCCCTTTAATATATTTTTTTCTTCTTCGGTGGCATCTTTATCTGTCGACTGTTCTATTGCATGATCAAGCTCTTCCAGATTATACACGGATGATTTTTTACTTCCGAAAATACGCTCTATCAAATCGGATTGCTTTGTCATCCATCCGCTTAATTTTCTAAAAAGCAGATGAATGATCTCAACGATTCCGGAAGTGTAATAGGCAAACTGCAAATTATTTTGAGAGGCCCATACTTTAGGCATCACTTCCCCAAATAATAATATCACAAAGCTTACAATAATTACTTTGATCACCAGCTCAAAGAACCAGAAATTCTGTTTAAGCAAAACCAGTTGGTCGATCAAAAAATTGGCAAGGATTATGATTGCTATATTCACAAACATGTTCGCGATCAACAAAGAGCCGAGCAATATTTTTGGCTCTTCCAACAGGGTTACGATACGCTTCCAGGGCGGGTCTTGTTTGGTCTTTAATATATTCACATCCTTGTAGGTAAGTGAAAAAAAGGCAATCTGTGAGCCCGAAACGATAAAAGAAACGATGAGTAAAAAAAGAATGATTATCGCCAGAATGGAAGTAGCCTGCGGATTGATATATAGACTGACAAATTTAAATCGATCAACAAAAAAAATATTGGTTAAGTTCTGCAAAACAATTGGCTTTCGTTAACAATAGCATCAATAACCGCTCGCAGACAGTCCGTAAAAGTTCTGCCTGCACCAGTATGATGGCTTGCGCAAATTTAGCAATTTGTTTCTCTTAAAAGGGTAAATCTTCAGAATGGTCGCTTAGCGGAGGCGCATCCGGACTGGCGCCTGGTGTTTCTCCCCCTTCATGCGGATGGGAATGATTGATCCCATCAGTACGTTTATCCAGCATGATCAGATTATCACCTACTACTTCGGTTGCAAATTTTTTGTTGCCTTCTTTGTCTTCCCAACTTCTTGTCCTTAGTCTCCCCTCAATATAAACCAGACTTCCTTTGTGCAAATATTTTTGAGCCAGTTCCGCCAGTCCACGCCACAAAACAACGGTGTGCCATTCTGTTTGCGAGATAAGCTTTCCTGCCCTGTCTTTGAATGTTTCCGTTGTCGCCAGAGAGAATTTGGCAACTCCTATATTGCCTTCAAGATGTTGTATATCCGGGTCTTTTCCTAAATTACCAATTAACATCACTCTATTTACACCTCTCATAAAAACTAAGTTTGAAGTTTAATAATCCGTGCCCAAGAATGTTCTTAAAGTTAAAATTTTTTTGGTCAATAAGAAAAAGATAATTGATCCGGTTGTGTCGAGTGCGTTATTTCCGAGTCCATAAAGGTTGTTTGATATAAGTAGCAGTAGATTTCGGGAATGGAAGTTGCATAATGTCTTTTTTCTTGACCAGAGTAAAGTCTTTTAGTGTCAACAGCGGCCGGGGTACTGTTACATGTATGAACTGAGCATAAATGGTTTGATGTGTAAGTTGTTGTTTGTATACCAAGGAAATATTTTTTCCTTTTATGGTGGATTTCCCAAGAATATTATGAGCGAAGGGATGGTTTAGCATTTCCCTCGGAGATAACGCGTGGTCTGATTCGTACAGTACAAATTCATATAAATGCTGCCAGATATCTTTTTGTTTTCGCATATGAATATATACCGACCCTTTACATTCAATAATAAAATAGTAAAACCACCGCTTCTTTTTTTCAATCCTCTTTGATTTAACAGGCAATACGTCAAGTAGTTGATGTATATATGCCTCGCAGTCCTTTTGTTGGGGGCATTGCGCGCAAAGGGGGTTTTTAGGCTTGCAGATAACAGCTCCAAAATCCATCATGGCCTGATTAAAAATGCCTGGCTGTTTTTTATCGAGCAACGCCCCGGCCAGTTCAGCGAACATTCTTTTCCCGTCAGCAGTGTCAGTTGGAGTACTCATGCCAAAATATCTGGATAAGACTCTTTCAACATTGCCGTCAACCACAGCGAAGGGAAGGTTGAACGCAAATGATGCGATCGCAGCTGCTGTGTATGGCCCAATGCCTTTGAAGCTTTTTATTTCTTGGTAATCACGAGGAAACTTTCCCTTATAATTTTTTGAAATTTTCTTTGCTGTCTCTATAAGGTTCTTGCAGCGGTTATAGTAGCCAAGCCCTTCCCACAATTTGAAAACTTTTTTCCGAGGTGCCTTTGCAAGATGATGAACTGTAGGGAAAGCCTTGATGAAATTTTCGTAATATGTCCATCCCTGTTCAACTCTTGTTTGCTGGAGTATGATTTCGCTGAGCCATATCTTGTAAGGGTCCTTTTCGCCCTTCCAGGGCATGGTCCGGAGGTTATCCGTTTTATTCCAATCCAAAAGTTTTTTGCTAAAATCAACATTCATCTATTTAGATATTATAAACGGTTTAAGAATTTACAAAATAATCTAAAGAATATTCTTAGTTTTATACTCATAATCAACATTTTGCGTTATACGTACAAATGCTGCCCGGACATACACGTTTTCTTTACACTAAAGGATATTCATAAAGGGAATTGTAATTTTGGGATTTTGTTATATATTTAAAATCAGAAACTTATAAAAAAAACACTCCAATGCGAAAAGCCGATCTGGTCAATCAAATCTCAGAAAAAACAGGAATACCAAAAGTTGATGTTCTTGTAACTTTGGAAACAATGTTCAAAGAAGTTAAAGATACTCTGTCAGCAGGAGAAAATATCTACATCCGTGGTTTTGGCAGCTTCATTACCAAAAAAAGGGCAGCCAAAATCGGAAGGAACATCAAAAAGAACATCGCTGTGCATATCCCGGAACACTATATCCCTGCATTTAAGCCTGCCAAAGAATTCGTTGCTGAAGTCAAAAAGCTTCAATCAGTTAAAGAAGATCAGATAAACCACGATGAAGAAGCGTAATTTTGCTGTTGTAACAGAATTGATGTGAAAAAACAGCAGATTATTTTAGCCTCATTTGGATTTGTTTTGATGGTCCTTTTGTATTTCTTCGGACAGACGGTACCTCCAAAAAAAAACAGTCCAAGTCCGGTTGAGGGGAATTCATCACCCCGGATCAAAACCATTGTTATTGCCGACATTTTACAGGCTTCTAAATCAAAGCTTAGGCCGGACCAACAGTCTTTTGTCAACCGGTTGGAAAACGCTGTAGTCCGAGGCAATGTCAAAGAGCAGCAATTAAAAGCCTATCATCAGTTGTCCGCGTTTTGGAAGGATTCTGTGCAAAACGGGTTTTTGCCTTTCGCATATTACAATGCCCAAACAGCTAAATTGGAAAATTCTGAAAAAAACCTCACCTTTGCAGCCCAATTATTTTTAGAGAACCTGCGCATCCTTGATGACAAGGCTTTAAGAACCTGGATGGCAAATCAAGCAAAGGAGCTATTTGAAAAAGCACTGCAGATAAATTCGGGTAATGATTCATCAAAAGTGGGTCTTGGCGCTTGTTACATTTTTGGCAGTGACGCAAGCGACCCAACCGAAGTGATGCAGGGTATACAAAAGATATTGGAAGTGTCGCGAAGGGATTCAACAAACATGTATGCCGAGTTCATGTTGGGTATGGGGGGTGCTGTTTCTGGGCAATTTGATAAGGCAACTGAGCGCCTGGAAAAAGTTGTCCGTCACGAACCAGATAATCTGGAAGCAATCCTAAAACTTGCAGAAATTAATGAGCAGACTGGAAACAAGGGAGCAGCTGTTAAGTGGTATGAACAAGGAGCCAAATTGATTACTGACCCGGAAGCGACCAGGGCAATCAACCAACGCATCAAATCATTGCAATAGAGCCTTATTAAAATATTGGACTGAATTTTATTTATTAACTAAAAAAGAATTTTCTGTATGCCGTGTGGTAAGAAACGCAAGCGCCATAAGATCGCAACGCACAAGCGAAAAAAAAGATTGAGAAAAAACCGTCATAAGAAGAAGAACAAATAATTCTTCAGATCCCGCCTAAGACGGGGTTTTCTTCCCGGCGCCGAATACTTTGTTTATTGTCTTCGTTTTGGATTACCAGGATGACGATGGGTATAAATAAAACTTCTTCTGCCATTTTCCTTTTTAGTGAAGTATTGATTCAGTTGGTAAATATTATAGTTTGAATAAGGAACTGATTATAAATGCAGCCCCGCAGGGTGTTGAGATAGCCTTGTTAGAGGACAAAAAGCTGGTGGAATTACACCATGAAAAAGCTGATGCCAGTTTTGCTGTTGGTGATTTGTATCTGGGCAAAGTAAAAAAGCTAATCCCCGGATTAAATGCAGCTTTTGTCGATGTGGGTTTTGAAAAGGATGCATTTCTTCATTACACCGATCTGAGCCCTTACGTGCGCTCCCTGCTGAAATTTACAAATCAAGCAATCAACGACTCGGGCGCAACAAACTTTGATTTTGGCTCCTTTCAGGTCGAGCCTGAAATTATTAAAACAGGCAAGATCAATGAAGTGCTCAGTGGGAAGCCAAACATACTGGTACAAATTCTCAAAGAACCAATAGCTGCAAAGGGTCCTCGCCTCAGTTGCGAAATTTCGCTTCCCGGAAGATTCGTCGTGATCACTCCTTTTAATGATATTGTTGCTGTTTCAAGAAAAATTCACTCTTCTGACGAGCGAAAACGCCTCCAGAAAATTGTTGAAGCCATCAAATCAAAAAACTTTGGGGTGATTGTACGTACCGCGGCGGAAGGGAAGAACACTGCCGAATTGCACGAAGATTTAGCGGAACTCGTTGCTACATGGAATCTGTTGCAAAATAATTTAAAAAAGGCTGTAGCCCCGGCAAAGATATTGAGCGAACAGACCAAAGCAACCAGTATGCTCAGGGATTTGCTTAATGAAGACTTTAATAAGATAGTAACCAATGATAAAAACATTTATAACGATACAAAAAATTACATCCAAAAGATAGCGCCTGATAAAATAGATATCGTTTCTTATTTCCACAATGGCTCTCCCATCTTCGACCAGTTCGGAATAACAAAACAGGTTAAGGCTGCCTTTGGGAAAACGGTCAATCTTCCAAGCGGCGCATACCTTATTGTGGAGCACACGGAAGCTCTTCACGTTATTGATGTGAACAGTGGTTATAAAAGCGTAAGCAATAACCAGGAACAGAATGCGCTGGAGACTAATCTGGAAGCTGCTGAAGAAATTGCAAGGCAATTGCGCTTGCGTGATCTTGGCGGAATTATTGTGGTTGATTTTATCGACATGAAAGTTCCAGACAATAAGAGGAAATTGATGGAAGCGATGGAATCTTTCATGCACACAGACCGCGCAAAGCATGCTGTACTGCCCATTTCCAAATTTGGCCTGATGCAGATTACGCGCCAGCGGATGAAGCCTGAGATCAGCATCAACACGCAGGAAATTTGCCCCACATGCAGTGGTACAGGAAAAATTTCTTCTGCGCTGATATTGGAAGATGAGATTGAAAAAAACCTGAGTTATCTTCTCAATCACCAACATAAGGACCTCACACTCGCTGTGCACCCCATCATGCATGCCTATCTCACAAAGGGCGGCATTTTCCGCTCAAAGCAATGGAAATGGAGATGGAAATACAAGCAGCTGACAAAGATAAAATCCAACACGAACTACCACCTTACAGAGTTCAGGTTTTTTGATAAGGGGGAAGAAGAGATAAAATTGTAAATCCAAAAATATCTGCGGCAATTTATAAGTTCAAGACAGCAAATCCTGCTTGATTTAACTTAAGAAACTTACATCAGTTTATTGAGAACCCGACAAAGAATCATTATTTTTTTTGAGCATTATAATAATTCAAAAAAGCAACAACCTCGGTAGCATTTTTCAATTTATTGTCTTTATTTTTCAACCATTGTATCGCATCGGCGGATGCTGATACCAACGGTAAAATATTAGCTTGATTGAATGACCTGATCGGAAAAATCTCTTCATTATTTGCGATGGCGTAATTTATTTTGGAATAAAAACTATGGTCTTTCGTGCCAAGCATAGGATTGTATTCACCTTCCTTTACGAAGCTTTTCTTTAAAATAAGCAACTTGAATTTTCCGCTATTTAAAACCTGATAATAGGAGAACTTTGTTTCGCTTAAACTATCTGGCAAAGACTCAAAAACAGAAAGCACTTTTGTCGTATCTACTCCTTTAAAAAAAATTATTATCAGAACCGTTGTATTTTCTAAAGCAAGTTCTACACCGCTTTTATCTATAAAACGGACTTCATTGGCATACAAATCTAATTTAGCTTTTTGCACTTTTGCTTTTCTATTGCCACTCAAAAAAAACATAGCGGAATTCCAATCATCAACCCAAAAAGGTGACCCCAAAACATCTGCATAAGAAATATTTTCCATTTGCTTATGGCCTAATGAAGACATATCTACAAAATTTATCGTGCCATAATTTCCTCCTGTTTCGGCCGGAGCTGCGATGTCTAAAGTCTGTTGCGCGTTTATAGAAAATGACGCCACAGAAATAAGGATAATAATGATTAGAGCTCTCATAAAATGGTTTTAAAAGCCTTTGTAAATTATCATATGTAATATACGAGAAAAACATTATGCATGAAATGAAAAAGAGGCTAATCATTTCTGAATTAGCCTCTCATTATATTTAAGAACTATATATTAATAATTCGGGTTAACAACTGCCGCACTTGTTGAAGAAGGAATATTTTTTGTAGTTTCATCTTGAGTAACATCCCAGTAGTCCATATAATTATAGTCGATGTATGCATTGGTATATAACTTTGAATTATACCATACATTACACCCCCATCTTCCTCCGCCCTTTGCAGCACCATAAGTCCAGCCCCATCTCCTTAGATCGTAATAAGAAAGGCCTCTGTATGCCAAAGCTGCCAGGCGTTCCTGGGTCAAAACAGATAATGCCTGCGCCAATGTTAAGCTACTTCCACCTACAGGCGCGACACCTGCTCCCTGATATGTTCGGACTGCATCAATTAAAGCCAAGCCTTGTTGAATTTTACCAGTCTGAATATATGCCTCAGCCAACATCAAAGCATTTTCCTCATAAGTTGGCCCAATATAAATTTCAAGCCCACCCGGCTGTCTGGAACCTAAAATAGGAATTCCGGTTAAACCAAGAGCAGCTCCATCCACCAAACTATAACGGGTAGAATTGCTAACCGCATCTCCAGTAAAAGTAGTGGCATTTGTAAAATTGGCCAACCTATTATCGCCTGCTTGAAATTGCTGCACCAGCCTTTCGCTTACTTTATAAGTGGTAATTTGGTTACTTGCAGCGCTCAGAGAAGCAACAGACCCACCTACAGGAGTAAAAAATGAGTTTGTAGCTGTCGTTCTTCCTGTAAAGACATAATCCCCATTTTGAATTCCTGAAGTACAATAACTGATGATAGATGTCCAGTCGCTGGATGAAATGTTAGGGATGCTGGCACCCGTAATGGTAGCACTTGGGTTACCATTTACAAATGGAGACAATTTATTCAATAAGATATTTCTTGCCAACAGGGTATTGATGCTCCCCATCCATTGTGAAGAAGATAAAGGAATGCCCAAACCTACCTGGCATTGTTGGGGTATCAATTCTGCAATGACAGTACCATAATCTCCCTGATTTGAAATACTTTGTAAAGCTTTCAAAGCATTATTTAACTGGTTATTAGATTCCGTAATGATAGCGGATTGACTGACATAATCCTTGTTAATTGTATTAGGCGTGTTTTCAATCAAACCTGCATAGTACAAAGTCCCAATTTGAGCGTAAGCGTACCCTTTCCACCAATAGCACCAAGCTTTAATAGTTGAGTCTTTATCTGGAGTCAATCCGCTTACGCTGGGAAGCTGGACTATGATTGTGTTCATTACATTAATCATCGCATACATGTTGAGCCACTCGTAATACAAGGCATTATTTGCAGCTGCTGTCGCTGCCGTGTTGTTATTATTCCTGATTATAGTAACCTGAGGGCTTGGGTTAGTAATAACAGTGCCTGGAGCACCTACAGGATCTGGTGTAATGTGGTCAGGAACGCCCATAGTAGTAGTTTGGTTATTCGAACCAGCGCCACCCCCCGCAACATCACCCATCAATTCATGATAACCCCATGGCAGGGAAAAATAACTGTTACCCAACCAGCCATCACCATAGTTAAACCCGTTCCAGTAAACGCCTCCCAATGCATAGGCTGTAACACCAGCTTCATTGTTTACGTTCCCTGCAAGGGTGGGTGCATTGGGGTTAATTTGCTTAAGTTCTTTCTTGCAGGAGCTCGCCAATAAAATCGTTATAAAAAACGCATAAAAGCCAAGCCTATAAAAATGCTTTTTCAGTATTTGAAGATTTATTTTTTGCATAATCTGTTCATTTTTATTAAGGTTATAAACTAACATTCAAGGTCGCTTGATATGACTTCAAGTTGGGGATGCTGCTGTGGTCAATGCCCCTGTCGAATGATGAGTTAGAAGTGCCTGAGCTGATTTCAGGATCAAGGCCCGGGTATTTGGTGAAAGTCAGCAAGTTTCTGCCGCTCAACACCAATTGTAATTTTTTAAGAAAGCCAGCATTGACTACTCTTGCAAAATCAAGAGCTATTGAAACGTTTCTCAACCTCCAGAAAGAGGCGTCATGGTAGAAAAAGCTCTTGGTAAGATTATTCCCAACACCTCGTGCTGCAGATCCTAATCCGTAATAAGCGCTGGCATAATAAGCTGTCCAGGCACCTGTTTGTCCATTAATGGTTACCGGTTTAGTCCAGTCACCGCTTATTCCTTCCCTATACATCCATTCGTCGGTTTGATCATATAAATGCGAACCACTGATCCAGTCAAATTGGAACCCAAAGCTTAAAAATCCTTTGTAGGTTATGTTGTTGATGAATGATGAGGTCAGTTTTGGATTCGGGTCGCCCAAAACACTTGGTTCATTAGATATAAAAAGTTGCTTGGATTGATTATTTACGACGTAGCCGGTGCTAGCTACGGAATAATTGCCTTGATCCGTTACAGGAATAAACGGAGTTTTTCCGTCCGCTCTCAATTGGCTCACGCTGGATAACATTTTGTAACCATATATTTGACCAATCTTAGCTCCTGCTGTCAATATTTCGCTTGCTGAACCAGCACCAGAAGTTAACGGAATATCGCCACCTACGATTGAGTTAATCACGGAGGTTTGATGACCGAAGTTGGCAGTGAAATCCCACACCCAGTTCTTCGTTTGGTAAACAGGGATGTTCACTGATAACTGCCAACCATTCGAAGACAATGCGATAACATTGTCTACAATGGCTGATGTACCGGTAGACGGAGGCAACACTCTTGGGTAAATAGCATTGTCTGTATGTCTTTTCCAGTAGGTAAAAGAGAAATTAAAGTTTCTCAACCAGCTGGCATTGTTACCTGTGCTTAAGGTAAAATCAGTACCAATTTCGCTTTCTGATGAAACTTCTACACCTAATCCAGGATTGTTAGCGGTCGGAGTATTAGCATAAGATGCTTGATTTCCTGTTGGTTGCAGGCTCAACGTGCTTTGTCTTTGATAAGCGCCTGGTTGAATACCAGCCTTACCGTAAGCAGCTCTCAGTTTAAAGTTTGGCAATGCATTGCTCAAACCTTCCCAAAAACCAAATGACGGCAAGTTGATATAGGCATTTACATGCGGGAAAGTAAACGGTGTATGCCCTTGGCCGAAAGTAGATGCATAATCTGTCCTGAAACCTCCTGATATGCCGGCCCAGTTGCCGATATCAAATTTCTCGTCTACCAAATAACCATAGGTGACATAGGTTTCATTATATTGCCCAACCAGAGATGAGGATGAAGTTGCCAGAAACAAGAACGGCGGTTGCAATGGTAAACCAAGACCATCGAAATCTATTTCCTTATAACTATTCTTTCTGTAATCATAGCCCACGAGTGTGGTAGATTGAATAGGTAGCTTCAAATGAAAATCTTTTTCGAAATCCAGCTTTAATGTAGCGCTCCCAAACAAGTTTTGCTTTGTTTGGCCATACTGGTAGTTAACTACTTCACCATTAAGGTCACTCGTGTTATATGCATATGCCACTTGAGGGCCGAAGTACTGAGCATTAGCATTTAGGCTCTGATTGTAATATGTCCAAATATCATTTTCATTTTTATAAGTAACACCATACCGACCATTCAATGTAAGAAATCTATTTACCTTATAATTAGCTTCAACGCTTTGAATGATATCATACCTGTTGCTATTACCACTAGTGTAATGTTCCTGATAAAAAGGATTATATGCATTGGCTGCAATATTGATATTAGATTGATAAAACTCAGCAGCTGGTACGCCTCCCGCAATAGTATCTTCCAGATTAATGAATGAAGGAGTGTTCAGGAAACCATATACACCAGCGAAAACATTCGCATTTTCGGTGCCGTAGCCATAGCCTGCTACCCCAAGGCCACTTGCCCCGCCGGGAGCCCCAAGTGATGGATGTAGTGTATTTTTTGTATAAGCTAGACTGGTAATTGAACGAAGTGTGAAACCTTTAAACAATTCCATTCCAAGATTAGCAGTAAGGTTGGTTCTGTCCACATAACCGTTGTCCTTCAGCATAGCAGAATAAGTCCTATTATTAGTAACGGCGAAATTATAATCTACTTTTTCGCCACCACCGCTGATAGAGATACTGTTGTTGAAAGACGGGGCGCCTTGAAATACCTGTTTAAAATGGTCATAATATTGCAACTTACCTTTATAAGGCTGATTATCTTGATTCAATGGGTCTAGTATTCCATATCGGGAATTGCTAGCCCCTTCGCCAGGGCCCGGGTTTGGGTTATTATCAGAACCGTGGATATAAGCCATATCTCCTAATACAGCTCCAACAGCTCGATCAACTGTTATTTCATCTCCGGCATTCACACCATTAGCGGTATCATAAGCAATAATATTTCCGCTCGCATTTGTTAAGTAAGGATGCATATTGGCATTATGGAAGTGTCCAGAATTAATGAAAGAGCTGGAGCCATAACTGCTGGAAAAATTAATAGTCATTTTGCCCTTAGTTCCTTTTTTGCTAAAGATCTGGATAACACCGTTGGCACCCTGAGCACCATATAACGATGCAGAAGCAGCACCTTGTACCACCTCCACTCTTGCTACCTGCGCAAGATCTATTGTATTTAAGTTTGCAAAAGGAATTTCCACTCCATCCATCAGAATCATAGGCCTTGTTCCACCCTGAACGCTGTTAATACCTCTTAATACGATATTCACCTGGTCGCCGGGGTTACCAGATACCGTCGATATCTGAGCACCAGGTATTTTACCAATTAATGCCTGGTCTAATGAAGCAATAGGCACTTGCGGCAACTTATCTCCGCTGACTGATTCAACAGAAAATCCCAATTTTCTTTTACTTGTTGCAGTCCCTACTCCAGTTACAACAACTTCGTTCAGTGCTCTTGTGTCCAGAGCTAGCTGAACAGCAATGGTTGTGAGATTTGTGGTTTTAATTTCCTTTGTCTCAAATCCAATTGCGCTTAGCACCAAAGAGGCATTTTCAGGGATTGTCAAATTGAATGATCCATCCGCACCTGCGCTGGTACCTCCCTTGCTTCCTTTCACTTTAATTGTAGCTCCAGGTATGGGAGCTCCGGTGACATCTGTAACCTTTCCAGATACTTGTTTTGTTTGGGCAATTACCCCAAGACTGGTGAGCAGTATAACGCACACCAATAGAAGCTTAAATTTTCTCATGTGTAGTAGAGTTTTGGTTAGAAACTTGTTAAAACTAGTAAAAATAATGATAGACTGCGCAATATAAGGACAAATGGTTAATTTTTAACGCTGCTTTTTATAAAACCAAATTATTATCATTTTAGGCACATACTGCGCTTTACCAGATGCTCTCTAGAAATAGATATTAATTTAAATCCTTATTGAACCATGGCATTTGTGCACCAGCAACTATTTCCAAAGGAAATTAGAGCAAGAATTCAAAGACTTAGTCAAATATCGGGGTGATAAATAGTTTTAAAGCGTTACCCCAAAAAGCAAGATTATTATTCCTGCTTTATTTAAAGATTATAGTTTATATGTGTAATCTCTTTATTCTTGAAATGCTTTTGGTTACCTAAAAAAACAACAGCGACCATGTAGGACGCTGTTATCCATTCGATTTGGTTTTTTAGAATTTAGCTATTGTTTTTGCAAAGCGAAGACCTGTCCTGCGTATGGCGATCCCCCGTAATCTACATTTACAACCAAACTGACAACCCCAGTACATGAAAAGACGAACCCAGTCGCGCTCACCTGGGTTGAGATATTACCCGGATAGTCTCCCACGAATTGGTTGGCCACGGTTGCAGCGCCTGTTGCTGGATCAATATTTACAATCCAGGGAACTCTGTTTGTGCCACCGTCTCTAATACCCCCGGGATAGGCGTAAAATGAAACGGAATTTGCATTTGGACCTGCAAATACATAAATCGTATCACCTGGCAGATAATCCACCCAGGTATCTGTTACTACCTGATACAGGCCTAAAGAGTTCGCTTGGTTAAAAGCACACACTGCTGTTGCTTGCCACGAAAGAGCCATATTATACCCAGGCAATGAATTATAATTGCTTGGCGTATTGGATACTGAATAATATTTCCCCCCTTTAGTGATGACCTCGTTTTGTAACACGTATTGTGTTCCTGGGTTAATCGTTTGGCTTACTTTAGCTAAAGCTGCACTTAAATCAGCAGTCGTGACAGATAATACGACCCCGTCAGAAAAAGGAACATTCTTTACCAAAACCCAACTAGTAGTATCCAGCGCGTTAGATCCAGTTGCAATGAAAATATTCACGCTTGCAACAGGAGAACCCTTGCTACCCACTTTGATGGAAACCGTAGCAGTTGGGTCGCTAAAATCAAGATTCTCGTTAATAACGGAATCAAGGGTGATATACGAACCTAAGATTAAATCTTTAGCATCGCCGCTGATATGGCTTTTTTTGCAGGAACCGATCAGGCAAAAAGCAAATAAAACAGTTGAGATCGTTATAATGATTTTTTTCATTGTATGAGTATTTTAGTAGACAAAATTAGCTGGGTTGTTATCCCAGAATACAGGGACAAAGGTGGTAGGCAAAATATTTTTTTGCACCGCATTCTTGTTGAAATTAACATACCCATCCGGATAAAAAAATGATCTGAGGAACAAACCAGGGCTCGGCGTAAGTGCAGGCTGCATATTGTCAGGCTTGCCTGTCCTGCGGTAATTATTAAAAGTTTCAATGCCATTGCCCCATGCGGCCAGATAATATTCCTTCATGATCACATTTAGTTGTGCGTCCGGGGTTGAAGCATTTTGATAAAGAGATTGGACCGTGTTTACATAATTCAGCTGGTTTGTCGGAGTAATAATCATAGTTGTATCAGTGGTAGGGATCGTGTATCCGATGGTTGTACCAAAGTTCTTAACCTTATTAAAAGATGCGTTTACTCCCTGCAGCAAAAGTGTCTTCGGATCACCCGGCGTTGAAAGAGTTAAAGCTGCTTCGGCTTCTAAAAAATAGGTATATGAAGACAGCCATATTGGTAATATGCCGTTCCCACCAGCGCCGGATTCAGTTTTCGCAGTAGTGGTAGGGCCACATTGCACGTTTTGGTTATAATCAAATGCACCACCAGCCGGATAAACTCCCCAAGTAGAGCGCAATGCCCCATCTGGCCCAATCCCTTCATTATTGCCATGATCTCTTCCCCAGTAACCCTGGTTGACAATACAATAAGGAGTCGTTGTGAATCCAATATTGGTAGGGTTGGGTGTTGGCGGATAATTCACAGGATAAGCCCGGTAAAAACAAGCAAGGGCAAATTGAAGGGTGGTTTGGTTTGAGACTCTTGGATCGGAATAGTCTGTTGCATCATCGATCTGTCGATAAATATAATACCTGATGCGTGGGTCCACAATCCCTTTTTCCTGATCAAGAAGCCACAAAAAATAATTGCCCATATAGTCCGCTGCCCCATTGGTAGTGCCATAATTAGACACATAGTGCGGTGCACGGCTGTCCGGAGCAGCATTGTGTTTAGAATAACCATACTGAAAATCCTGAGAGCTGGATGTAATCAAATCTCCCGCATTAATCAGGCTCGTGATCTTTGCGGCAACCGTATTATCAACCAATCTTGTTTGCACATATATCTTCAGCTGCAAAGTTTTTGCAAGGGTTGTCCAATGAGCCTTATTGCCACCATAAAATTCATCGTTGGCAGGCGCTGCTGATGAAGTGACCCCAAGCTCAGCAATTGCCGTGTCCAGCAAAACCATGGCAGAATCATACACAGATGCGCCTTTATCAGCAACGGGATTCGTATTCTCTGTTCCAAGGTCAGCCTGTGAATAAGGTATATCACCAAATAAATCCACCATGGTGATCATAGTGTAAGCCTTAAGTATCCTAGCAATTGCCGCATGCTCAAACTCCTGCTTTGCTTCAGCAAGGGGGATCATGGTATTTGCAGTCAGGAAAATTGAGGTGTACGCATTGTTCCAGATACCATCATAGCTGGTAGGCCCATATGCATTATAATAAAGCGGCCCATACATCAGCTCCTGCCTTGTCAGTCCGTCGCTTAAATCTGAAGATCCTTGGTAAAAACTGGCGAAGCTTAATTGCAGGTTGTTAAGGTAAAGATCCACACTGGCTGCGCTTGGGTTTGGTGTGCTTGGATTATTAAGCAAGGAGTTCAGCTGATTATTGAATTTTTTACAAGCACTCAGCCCAATAAGTATTGTAAGTGTTGCAAGAAATATTATTTTTTTAAGTTTCATGTTAATTTTTTTTTTCAGTTTAGAATGAAACCCTCAGGCTGGCACCAATTCTGCGGGAAGAAGGGCCGGCAAATAAATCAATGCCTCTTTGATTAGTTACCCCAAGGCTATTGCTTTCCGGGTCGTACCTGGAATATTTTGGGAAGTTAGGAGCAAGATACCACAAGTTGGTACCGGAAAAAGACAATGAAGCCGACCCAAAAGGAGTGCCTTTCAAAATTCGGGGAGGCAGCGAATATGACAAAGATGCTTCCCTCAAGCGGATAACGGTCGCATCCCAGACATTCTCGGATGCTGGCGAAAATCCATAAGCATTGAAATAAATATTGTCTACACTTTGCTGGATGGTGTTGGGCGTGCCGTCTTGAGTCACCGTATTTGGGATGGTATAAGGAAGAGTCCGGTCAAAATCAGTATCCTTTGTCAGGCCACGGGCAAGCAATGTGCGCACGGTATTGGACCAAACATCTCCACCTTTTGTATAATCCCATTGCATCCTGAATGAAAATGATTTATAGCTGAGGGTACTGACGCCAGTTAACTTATAATCCGGGTTGGGGTCTCCAATTTGTGCTATACCGGCTGAGCCAATAAAATATCCGTTGACATCGACCATTTTTTTACCGGTGCTGTGGCTACCGGCCCCTGTGTCAAGCTGCACATAGGAACCCTCCAAAATGTTTAATGGTTTTCCGTTTACAGCAAATGTACCGGGGCCGCCACCGTAGCCATTCGTTTGAATTTGCTTGATGTCCACAGGCATATTTTGAACTTTGTTCCGGTTCAATGTAAATATCCCGTTGACTTCCCATCTCCAATCTTTTGTGCGAACTATTGTGAGGCCTAAATTCATTTCGATACCCTTATTATCCACCTCTCCTGCGTTGATAGTAGTTGAAGTATATCCAGTGGAAGCGTCCAATTGCCTGCTCAGAATCTGGTTCTTGGCTTTTCTGGAATATCCAGTCAGATCAAGAGTCACTCTGTTGTCAAAGAATCTTCCTTCGATGCCGGCTTCTGTTTCCCTAAGCAATTCCGGCTTTAGGTTAGGATTTGGCACCTGATTGGGGATTGAAGCTGTATTGATCACATTTCCATTAGGGTCAATGAATGCATTTGTAGTAAGATTTAAAGAGGCTCTTGTATTGTAAGGAGTTGGGAAATGGGCGCTTGTACCATATCCTAAACGGAATTTTAAATAATTCACTGCCTTG
>DATMMJ010000137.1:0-2028 GCA_035569795.1 Puia sp.
CTTGCACGGTAGAGCATTTTCTCGATGGCATCCAATGCTACTCCAAACTGAAGGGCAATATTTTCAACCTTGAGATTGGCGGTATATTTAAGGGCCAGCACCACCTGCATTTTTGGCGTAAGGTGCGGGTG
Organism: Puia sp.; assembly: GCA_035569795.1. Classification (GTDB taxonomy): domain Bacteria; phylum Bacteroidota; class Bacteroidia; order Chitinophagales; family Chitinophagaceae; genus Puia. The sequence continues at coordinate 132 of DATMMJ010000137.1, forward strand.
GCAGCAAGCCATCAACATCTGCAATTGTGCATCTTTAAAAACATGCGCAGAAATTTCTTCTGCTTCTATTGAAACCGTTTTGGCAAATGACAGATCTTCTGTCTTATCCATTTTTTTAAACAGGTTGATGGATTTGTTTTTGCATGTTTGATATATCCATCCAGATGGATTATCCGGAATGCCTTGTTTTGGCCAACGCACAACCGCCTCTGCAAAAGTTTCCTGTACGATATCTTCAGCAGACTCGATAGACAAACTCGGGAACCGTTGCAGGATCAGCGCAATCAGTTGGCCGAACTTGTCTTTATAAATAACAGCAATACATTTTTCGGCTTCATTCATTGTTCACTCCGTATATGGTGGCGATGGGGCGGACCTCTCTCACGGCCAGGCCGCTCTGAACAAGCGGACAGTTTTGAGCGATGGCGGCTGCCTGTTCAAGACTCTCTGCCCTGATAATCTCATAGCCGGAGATCCCTTCCTGGGCTTCAATGAAAGGCCCATCAGAAAGGATCTGATCTTTGCTGACATACCGGCCTTTTACCAGCAACGGCTCGCCCATGATATAGTTGCCGCTTTCAATCAACGAGTCGACCCACTTTAGCATCATGGGTATATTAGCGAACCGTTCTTCATCTGTAAGCTTGCCCATTTTGCCCAGATCCTCTCTTATGATCAGCATAAATTTTTCCATATTTGCGTTTTTAGTTATTTAGGAAATCCTTTTTTCATTTCTAAATTAAAACTGTCTTTTATAACTGACTTCTCCGAATCTGATAATGGCTTCACATAAGAACTGCTGTCAACTAATTTTATTGGACGCGATGGCGCTTCATCTATTAAAATCTTATTGAAGTGGGAATCACCAACCGCCATAATAATTACAACCGCATAGTAATAATACAGCCCATAATTTAAGGCTTTCCTGATCCTATTTTCTTTTGGATCATTTGAAACAAGTCTAAGTGGAAGAAAGCTATATAGCAATGATAAAATTCGCTTAATTACAGGGATATTAAATGAATTGTTTTTAAAGGGCTCTATCTTCTTAAAATAATGGTAAGCAACCTTTATTACGAGACAAAGAACTCCGGTAACAACGAAAAACAAGTATATAGACCTGAGCATAATCAAATTTATCTCTATAAGACATAGGAAACAAATGACCAACAACTAACATTTCCTACGGATCTTTCGAGCGAAGCGAGAAAAATCCAATCCGGTTCACATCCATTAAAAGCCACTATATTAGCGGCTTTTGTATTTAAATCTCTTTAGAAATTAAAATCTATAAATAGTATTTTACAAAAAGAAAATATACTTCAGTATTAAAGAAGGTGGCACACCGGTACAATACTCAAGGTTGTATTTGGTATCCTTATGGAAACCAAGGTTTGTATAAAAAATCAGTGATAAGATACACTTAGCATAATACCAATTCCACCTGCCCAGTTACTGATACTCGTCCCTGGATCTTCCTTAAAAACCACATCCTTCCTCCAGCTTTTATAAATGGGAATAACCAGCGCGGGCAAAAAGGAAATACTGCCAATTTTTTCGCTGATACCAAGATTAATGTTGAAGAAATCACCCAGGTTTCCATTGTTAGAGGTATGGTAATAGGTGCCAGCACCGGGTATGTAATATTTCTGTGACAGTTTGCCGGCATGGAAATAATCGGCTGCAGCAAAAAATGATAAATCTTGAGAAATGGGGAACTGTTTCTCGAGCCCGAGATGGAAGATTAAATTATTGTAATGATATTTCGTAGTTTCATATTGAATAAAAATAGTAGAAGGATAATTGATGAGCCTTCCGGGGTTCGGCATACCATATGTCTCATTCTCTATTTTACTGACACCGAAATTCATATAGCCCAGTCCAATCTTAAAAAAGG
>DATMMJ010000138.1:0-5700 GCA_035569795.1 Puia sp.
CGCTAAAAGCATGCCCCGATAATTCCCCCTGCCCTTGTTCCCTTTCATGGGTAGTAGGACTAACCAAATCGCATAAAGAGGAATAATCTCCACAGATTGCGCCTTTTAAAAAAGTCTGGAAAAAACCTGGCCTTAGTATAAATGCAGGGACTTTGGCACGGGTGGCTCATTAATTTAACGATTGTATTTGAATAGAAGCGCAAATGGGTGTCTATTTATCTGTTAGCGAATCCCAATAAGTTAATTAACCACAAAAACAAAATATTAACAGCGATCTTGAATATTGCAGTCCTACTTTACATCTGTTGTTGATTATTCTATCAGCAAATAAATATTAAGAACATGTCAAACATCACACAGGTTGTAAACGAAGACAAACACATGACAACATTGAAGAAAAGCGTTGTTGCTGCAGGTTTAGACAAGGTGCTAAGCGGTACCGGTCCCTTCACAGTTTTCGCACCCTCCGACGTTGCTTTTGAAAAACTGGACAAAGGAGTTTTGGATAACTTATTGAAACCAGAAAATAAAGCAAAGCTCGCAGATGTTCTGAATCATCACGTAGTTTCGGGAAAGATCAATTTCAAAGACCTGAAAGACGGAGAAAAGCTAAAAACAGTAAATGGTAAGGAATTGAGCGTTCATGTAAAAGATGGCCACATAACTATCGGGAATGCTAAAATTCAAGGCCAAGATGTGCAAACATCCAATGGGGTGATTTATTCTTTGGATACGGTGATGATAAAAAATTAATTTGATTGCATTATCATCAAAAACCCACAGGCATACGCCTGTGGGCTTTATTAGGCTAATAAACATAATTTTGGAAACGGGGCTTTACTGGAAAAGGGTCGCTTTCTAATCATACAAAATACTTCGCGGCCCGCAGTAGCGTTACTTTGCAGTTTGTATCTAGAGCCTGCATTCAATTTTTCCACAGCATCGTTATTGACTCATATTTCAAAACGTCTCTTTATAAAAATTATCATGATTGGATTTAATCTATTTAAAGCTTCGCCTTTAGTTTTGGGAAAAATAGATTTTCTCTGCAGATTACTCTGGCAAAGCAAAATAGCGTATGAGAGAGCAGCAGAAGATATGCCCGATAAAGAGTTGCGCTGTACTATCCTAACGCTTGCTCAGGGGCGCAATCAATACGCTAACGAGTTATTTTCCCAAATTCAATCGTTAGGAGGAGCCCTCCCAACGGGAAAGCGTAATGGACCTGAATACCTTAGTCAAGAGCTTCCTATTTTAAGGAATGAGAAAGAAGTGCTGGCATTCTGCAACGCGAATGAAAACAAAATGGTTAAAGCATATCGCGCAACCTTGGGCGACTCCTCTTTGTATGATGGATTGCGGAAAATGATACTTTACCAGTTAAACGGGGCTCTTTGCTCTGTTATGCAACTAAGGTTATTAAGGTCCCTGAGATTCCATTTTCCAATCATTGAACATGGTATGTAGTTGATGTAAAGCCAGGAAAGGTTTTATATTCGAGCTATTTACTTTTCAGCTAATTTTACGTGACGTAGGTAGACCAGGCTTTGCTATCCAAGCAAAATATTTTTTTTCACAAAAACTACAATTACAACCTGAACTAGGGGTCATTCGTATCTTTGTTCAATTGTTTTTTCCAACGTTTTTTTAATGTACAAATCGCGGCTCTGGTTAGCGTCATCACAATAAATCATTGTTGCTAATAATATTTTGTCAACGCTAGCTTTGTCAGCTTTGCCGCCATGGAAATTACTATCATTTACGGCGAAAATGATCACACCAGCGTATATTTATTGTAGCGGCTGTATATAAAAGCCTTATATTTAAATGTAAAAATTAACGACCACTGACGTGAGTAAAGTGCTGCTGCTGACATATTTAATCATCTCCTTGTCATCCACAGGATCGGCGCAAGAGTTTTTCTCAGGACAACCTGTGTCGCACGATAACTTCTTCAGCCCTATTAAAGGAAGCCCCTTGCTTTTTAACGATTGGGTAAAAGGGAAGGTAGTATCAAACAATGCGCTTTTCAAAAATGATTCGATGTTGTTTAATCTCGATAAAGTTTCCCAAAGACTTCTTGCTACTGTGGATAAGCAGATTGAATATAAGATTGATAAAAAAGAATTTCAATCGGTTACTTTTTATCTTGGTGACCTGACTTGTACTTTTGAGCACGTGCCGGCAATTAACTACAAGGATCTGTTTTTTGTGATCATAAAAACCGATGATAAATATTCCTTGTACAAGTACATGCATACTGAAATAAGAGGCCGCACCTATGTGGAATGGGCTGTCTATTATATTTTGTTCCCTTTCCCTGAAGTTCACTTCTTAAGATTAAATACTGTAAATAAAAAAGTGATTCAGCGGGCCTTTGCCCTAAGCAAGGATTTTCAAAAGATAAATAATTATTATTCTCAGCACTCAACAGATGAACCTAACGAGTATTTCCTGAAAAAAATGGTGGAATATTTAAACGAGTAAAAGCGGGCTCTTCTTCCGTCGAGAGAATCCAAATTGGTTTTTGCTCGCCCCAAACATCCAGTGCCCTCTTTTACTGTAGCATTAACACTACAAAGATTAGACGCCATCCAGCACACTGTATTCATTGCATACACTATTTTTTGTTCCATACAGATAAGCAATCTTTGTACCATCAAGTCCAGTTATCCTGTGTAAACCTTTGGAACCATTTTAAATCCGTACCCTTTGAACCGACCCTAATGAAAACCCTTCTTTAAAGGAAAGGCACATCGCACTAGCAATGCAGGCTTTCAAACAGAAAAAATTCGCAAAACCATTTCTGTAACATGACCGTCCTAAATTTGATGCGGGGAGCCCATTGCACCGGCTGATGTGTCTTTCTTTTTGAAGTTCCTGCACAGGCGCTCGCCCCCCCAGCGCCTTGCCAGGCAAGGAATGAGTACTGTTTGGTAAAAGATCGCCAGAACATCTTTATTTCTTTGATCGTCGTAATTGAAATATGCTGCGGGGCCCAGATTTAGCCCGTAATGAAGCTATGGCGTGAAAGGTAACTTGGGAGCTGGATTCTCTAAAAATATCCATCCAATTATTTTTTTGCTCTTCCCAAAGCCTGCCAATTCATTTTATGACGAATGTCATCATTTTTTATGACCAAAGTTTCTTAGGAGCGCGCCCGGTCTTTGTAATATTGCAAGGGTAAATTTCACTTCTCAAAAAAACATGGAGGTACTCATGCCAGTGATTCAGAAGACTGCATCATCAGCCATGAAATATAAACCGAAAAGGCGAAGGTTATCAGGGTCAAAAGTTCTTGAAAAAAAAGATTTTGTTAAGGTGACCTACGGCAGCGCGACCGATCCATTGCTTCAGCTTAATAAGATAGCAAATGGATATCCCTTTTGTATCATGTATCATATGACAGAGCATGATCCGCTTTAAAAAAAAACCGTAGTGGGATCCGCTAAAAATGGTGTTGTAAATAATGAGTATGACTTTTTTTCAACGAACCTCTCGGCAAACCAAAGAACAGGCTGCAAAAACATTTTCACTTCTACGAAGTAGGATTACTATTGCCCGTTCCACTTTTGGTTTCGTTCTTGTTACCCCTAGCCATTGCAATATCATATTCTAGTTCTGGATCAAGATCCTGTTGTTCTACTCTCTTTGCTTTTTCCATTAACTCTTCGTGGTGATCCTGCAACCACCCAAGTTGTTTCTTACCATAGGAGAGCCGCGTAAAAAGTACATAAAGCACAGGAACAATGAATATAGAAATGGTTGATGATGCGATCATCCCACCTAAAACAGTTACGCCTATTGTATTCCTGGATGCGCCTCCGGCGCCAGTGGCTAACGCAAGTGGCAACACACCTAGGATAAAAGCGAGCGAAGTCATGATTATCGGCCGCAACCGCAGCCGGACAGCTTCCAGCGTGGATTGTAAAACCTCTTCACCACGATCTACTCTAAGCTTGGCAAATTCTACGATCAGGATTGCATTTTTTGCTGACAATCCGATTAAGGTGATCAGTCCTATTTGCGCATAAACGTTATTGGTAAGCGCCGGAACGCACGAAAGCGCGACAATCGCGCCGAAAGCACTTATTGGGACGGCCAGCATCACAGAAAATGGCACAGACCAACTTTCATACAACGCAGCAAGAAAAAGGAAAACGAAAATGATACAAAAAAGAAATATGTATATCGTTAAAGAGCCTGCCTTTATTTCCTCATAACTAAGGCCTGAAAAATCATAAGTGTAACCACGAGGCAAAACTCTAGCAGCCAAAGCTTTCAAATCGGCAATACTCTGGCCGCTACTATATCCAGAGGGTATGGATCCATCCACTTCTGCTGACCGGAAGATATTAAAGTGTGTAATTAGCGGAGCAGCAATGGTGGGTTTGTAACTGATGATCGTACTAAGAGGTACCATTTGTCCTGCCCCATTGCGCACATAATATTTATTCATATCAGATATCAGCGCTCTGTAGACCGTATCTGCTTGTATAACGACATGGTAAGTCCGGTGATACAATGTAAAATTATTTACAAATAAACTCCCCATATAAGCCTGCATGGTTGAAAAAACGGTTGAAATATTTACACCCAACTTTTCACATTTTTCTCTGTCAACAGTAAGATCATAACTTGGAGTATGTGCCGAAAAATAACAAAATGCTGTTGCTATGGAAGGGACCTTTTTTGCTTCCGCGACAAAGTTACTCACTACCTTTTCAAAGGCGTGTATGTCATCGGTTGAACTACCCTGCTCAATTTGCATGCTAAAACCGGCAGCAATACCAATTCCTCTGATAGGTGGGGGCTGGATAACTACTACATTCGCGTTTTTTATTCCAGCCTGGGCTACTCGTTTTTTGAGCACATCCATAATGCCCGGCACCATGGTTTGCGGAGTGGTACGTTCATCCCATGGGGTGAGCATGATAAACATGGAGCCAGAATTTGATGTTGCGCCGCCGTTTAGTATATTAAATCCGGAGATGGCAGTATAATGCAAAATTCCTGGCGTCGCACTGACTATTTGCATCAGCTTGTTCATGACATTTACAGATTGCGTAGTAGAAGAAGCATCGGGTAACTGGTAGGTGATAAATAACCGGCCTCCATCTTCAGAAGGCACAAAGCCTGATGGTTTGGTCTTAAATAAAAAATAAGTAGCGGCGCAAATACATACGAGCAGTATGACAATGAGTTTTGCATTTTTAATACTTCTTTTTACTCCTAGAGTATATTTATCTGTGAATTTTTCAAACCATTTGTCAAAGCGAAAGAAGAATTTATCTAAAAGATTTGATTTTTTATCCACTGTGGAAGGTCTTAATAATAAGGTGCAAAGTGCAGGCGTTAGTGACAAGGCAACGAAAGCCGATATGATGACAGATATTGCAATGGTAATGGCAAACTGTTGATATAACCGTCCCACAATACCCGGGATAAAACCAACAGGAACAAATACTGCGGCAAGAATTAACGCAATAGCTACAACCGGCGCAGATATTTCTTTCATGGCATGATAAGTAGCCTCTTTGGGCGACATGTGCTGCTCATCAATATAATGTTGTACGGCTTCCACCACTATGATAGCGTCATCCACCACGATACCGATAGCCAGCACAAAGCCGAACATGGTGAGTGTATTTATGGTAAAGCCTAGAGGAATAAAGCAACAAAAAGTAGCTAAAATAGAAA
>DATMMJ010000139.1:0-3199 GCA_035569795.1 Puia sp.
GTCGGCGTGATAAAAAAGCAAGGGCAAAGTATGATCAATATGTGGGATTTTGATAACAGCATATTTATGCCATATACTTTCATGAAACAAATGATACGGTATGATGATGCAAATGGAAGAATTATAGTGGAAGGGAAACCAAACGTTTCATTGCCTGAATTGAAAGATGAGCTTACTGGCGCCATGCGCTCCATAAGAAAATTAAGCCCTACCCAGGAGGACAATTACGCATTGAATGATATTGAATCTTTCAGCAAGGAAGTGCATAGTGTATTCAGCAATGTTGCTCTGGGAGGATGGGCAATCACCGTTTTATCTTTGATCGTCGGTATGTTCGGGGTTGCCAATATTATGTTTGTGACCGTGCGCGAACGCACGGGGCAGATTGGTTTGAAAAAAGCCATTGGAGCCAAGCGTGGCACCATTATGATGGAATTTCTTCTGGAGTCTGCATTCCTATGCATTATCGGCGGCATTATTGGTCTATTAGCAGTACTCGTACTCACTCAGATTTTTTCTGCCTTGTTCAGCTTTAGAGTCTTCATATCCGGCGCCAATATAGCCTTTGCTGTTGGCATTTGTTTGTTTGTTGGAGTGCTGGCTGGAATCATACCTGCATTCATAGCAGCAAGAATGGATCCGGTGGTTGCTATTCGTTCGCATTAGTTTTCAAAATTATTTTCGTTTGCCCTTCGCTTAAAAGTATCCTGGTAATTGCATTTCTTTTGATCCAACTGACCATTTTCCCCTTCAAAATAAATGAAGCTGTAAATTGTTAATGATTTTGTAAATTAGCTTCATGTTCCGCTATGTAGAAATAATATGGTCGAGCCTTAAAATGGCCATTGAGGAATTCCGGTCCAACAAACTACGTACATTTCTTTCACTCCTTGGGATCACGTTTGGCATCTTCTGCATCATCAGTGTACTTTCTACCATCAACAGCATGGAAGCAGCAGTGCAGCATGATATACAATCGCTCGGGAGCAAAACCATTTACGTACATAAATGGGATTACGAGTCGGATGGATTGTGGTGGAAATACATCAAGCGTCCTGTACCGAAATATGAAGAATTGGTTTTACTGAAAGCAAAAGTGCCGACCATCGCAAATGCTGCTTACGTATTGAACACCAACTCCACGATGGAATATGGGGACAACATCCTGACCAATCTGAATTATGATGGCGTGAGCGAAGAGTTCAACAACATTCAAAGCATTGAAATTGGTTATGGACGCTACTTGCAGCAATCCGATTTCGATCGTGGCTCCGCCAACATTGTGATCGGTTATTCGCTTGCAGAAAAATTATTCTACAAGCCAGAAAAAGCACTTGGAAATATCGTCAGGCTAAAAAACGACAAAAGAGCCCGCGTGATTGGCGTGATAAAAAAACAGGGCCAAAGCATGATGCAGATGTGGGATTTCGATAACAGTATCATCATGACTTTCCAGTTTTTTAATCAAATGGAAAAGGCCGAGGCCACATGGGATCCTGTCATTATGGTGCAGGGAAGGCCCAACGCCGACATCCCTGAATTGAAAGATGAGCTGGATGGCGCAATGCGCTCCATCAGAAAGTTAAGCCCGACTCAGGAAGATAACTATGCATTGAACGACATTGAATCATTCAGTAAATTCATGCACGATATTTTTGGTAACCTCAGCCTCGGAGGCTGGGCCATCACTGCCCTTTCCTTGATAGTAGGGATGTTCGGCGTGGCAAATATAATGTTCGTTACCGTCAGAGAGCGCACAGGGCAGATTGGCCTGAAAAAAGCAATAGGTGCAAAGCGCGGCACCATCATGGTCGAGTTCCTGCTTGAGTCTGCGTTCCTGTGCATCATTGGTGGCATGATTGGTTTGGTAGCTGTGCTCATACTCACCCAAATATTTTCTGCCATGTTCAGCTTCAAAGTTTTTGTGGCCGGCAGCACCATTGCCTTTGCCATCGGCATCTGCCTTGTCGTTGGTGTCATAGCAGGCATCATCCCTGCGTTCATAGCTGCACGTATGGATCCCGTTGTTGCTATCAGGAGTAACTAAAGGTTTGATATATTTCCAGGTTGATTACAAAAAAGTAGCCAGTAGTGTGGTTTCGAGCTGGGCCGGCTTACTAAAACATTGTTTCTATGTGGGCTCCAACACTCTTAAAATAAATGCGATTTTTTCTTCTTTGCCAGGAGCAATTTGATAAAAGCAATGGATGATGCTAGCATGCTGGAACACTTGAATTAGAACTATTGGTTTGTACCCTGGAGGAAGCAGATTATCTATAAAAGTTGCACTAAAATACGGTAACATGAAATTCTTATCTCTTAAGCCCTTTGTACCATCAGGCAGCAATTTTGAAAGTTCCAAACAATTATTTCAGGAATTAGGATTTAAAATCACTTGGGATGCTGGCGACTATGTTGGTTTTGAAAAGGACGGTTGCAAGTTCATTTTACAGAAATTCGACAACAAGGAATTTGCACAAAACTTTATGCTGACTGTGGGAGTCACTAGCGCAGAGGAATTTTGGAAAGAGGTGAATGAAAAAAAATTACCCGAAAAATTTGGGATCCGGATAGGCAAGCCAGCAGTCCAGCCTTATGGTAAAGAAGTGAATATCATCGATATTGCCGGAGTTTGCTGGCATTTTGTTGAATAGCATCTGCGTGTATATGAATCACTGGATCCATTCCCAGTTTCTTTCATTTGTTTAGCCTCGTACTTCTGAGCGGCCACAACATTTTCCTTTTTTTGCAGTGCCTCCGGGCACTTACGCACAGGTGCCTTAAAGATGCAAAGAATTTCGTTTTTTCTTCTTTCGAGCAAAATCACAAAACATCAGGCAAAAGTTTTTGTTATGTCTAAGATCATCTTGTTAATGTTAAGCCTTGGTCTTAATTCAATTAGTAATGTACATACTGTCAAAAAATAGTTTATGCTCTATCGTCAGTTAGGTAAATCTTCCTTGCGCATAAGCGAAATTGGCTTTGGTTGCATGTCGCTAACCGAAAATGATGCTGCAAGTGAACATATTATTCACCGTGCAATTGATTACGGGATTAATCTGTTTGATACAGCAGATATTTACGCCAACGGCCGTAGTGAGGTATGTCTCGGGAAAGCGGTTAGCCATAAACGTACCGAAGTTATCATTGCAACCAAGGTGGGCAATCAGGTAAGAAAAGATGGTAAGGGGATGGATTG
>DATMMJ010000140.1:0-3010 GCA_035569795.1 Puia sp.
CGTAAGAAAATTCCCACAACTCGAATCGTTTTGCATCCATCTGGATCAAATATTCATCTGCCTTTATCCAATCTGCCCCGCGCATATCGATGAACAATGGCTCAAGTTTTTCATTTATTATGCTATCTGCAACATACAAAAATCCTGTGCCACGCGGTCCTCTTAAAAACTTTCTTCCTGTGGCACTCAAGAAATCACAACCAATTTTTTCCACATCCACTTCCCTCTGCCCAACAGACTGACAGGCGTCCAGTAAATACCACACATCATATTTTTTACAAATTTTTCCAATTTCTTCCACCTGTTGGACAAGCCCGGAGTTAGTAGGAATATGGGTTACAGCAACCAGGACAGGCAAGAACCCTAGAATTAATTCTTCCAAATGGGTTAGATCAATATCGCCATTGTCCAAATTATTGGCCCTTAATAATCTAACGCCAAATCTTTTTTGCAAGGACAAAAATGCTATTTGGTTGGAAATATAATCATCATTAGTGGAGACAATATAATCGCCGCTTTTAAAAGCAATGGCAGATAGCGCTCTTGCATAAGCGTCAGTCGCATTATAAGCAAAAGCGATATTGGCAGGCTTGCAATGGAGTAGTGTTGCAGTTTCCTTGTAAAAGGTATCTATTTCCTCAGCTCTTAAGAATGCTGCTTCATAACCACCCACTTCTTGTTCAAATTGAAGATAGCCAACCGATTTTTCAACTACTGATTTAGGAGGTAGAGAAGAACCAGCACTGTTCAAAAATATTTTATCTACACATCCGGGGGTATCTTTTCTGATCTTAGTTATATCCATTGCTAAACGAATTTTGTACAATTACTTTGGGGTAGTTATCAACCGTTGGACCCTTCTGCCCTACCCTTTCTTACCTCCTTCAATTCCGGCCTCAATCTGTGGCGCGATTTATTGAAGACCATCATGGCATTCATCTTTCCCTTACGCAACGACTTTTGCTCGCCCTGGGGCATATTATAAATTTCCTGGCATTCGGGGCTGCAGCAGCCATCATATTTTTTTGCACAATCATTGCACTGAATAAATAACAGATGACAGCCATCGTTGCTGCAATTCGTGTGGTTGTCTGCCGGCTTACCACACTGATGGCATCTTGCAATCACATCTGCTGTGATCCGCTCACCCAGCCTGTCATCAAAGACAAAATTTTTGCCAATGAATTTTGTAGGCAGTTTTTTTTCTTTTGTCTGTTGCGCATAATGAATGATGCCACCTTCCAGATGATATACATTCTTAAAACCTTTATGCAAAAGATAGGCGCTTGCTTTTTCGCAACGGATGCCGCCTGTGCAGTATATGATAATATTGGAATCGTTTTTATCCTTTAGTATTTCAGCGCTCATGGGCAATTGCTCGCGAAAAGTATCGGAAGGTATTTCGATAGCGTTTTTGAAATGCCCCACTTCATATTCATAATGGTTGCGCATATCAACCACAATCGTATGAGGGGATTCAGTAAGCTGGTTGAATTGTTCTGCCGTGACATATTTCCCCTTTTTGCGCATATCAAATGCCGGATCTTTGATCCCATCGGCTACAATTTTATCGCGCGTTTTTATTTTCAGCACCCAAAACGATTTTCCATCGTCATCCAGACTGGTATTCAATCGCAATCCATTCAGCGGTTCAATTGAATAAAGGTAATTTTTCAGCGATTCGAAAAGGCTTTGCGGAACGCTCACTTGCGCGTTAATGCCTTCATGAGCAATATAAATCCTGCCAAAAACTTTTAGCTCATTCAGCCCTTTATATAGTTCATCACGAAATTGTTGAGGGGTCTGAATAAAAAAATACTTGTAAAATGAAATCGTGGTGCGGGGCTCAGTTTCCTGATACAGACGTTCTTTGAGTTCTTTTTGGGAAACGCGGTTGTGCAATACTGCCATAGTTTGGAAATTTTAAGGACACTTGCGTTGTGAACAAAATTTCGAGCAGCAAAGGTAATAAGAATGTGGGTAACAAGAAACGACCTGCAAATGTGGTGGTGGGTCGGTTTGAAAATTTACGATGATACCGCATGGCTACCCTATATGTTGACAAAGGGCAAGAGTGTATCGAAAACGAACACTTCCTGTAATGAAAACGAACTGTTTCGTTTATTATGGATAACTAGTGCATTGTAAATCACCTGCATCCCGTTGTGGCATGCCATTGGTTTGATTTTTGGTTATTTTATGCCACACGGCCTCATGGGGTGGGGAAGAGCGTTAAGCAAATGGATTTATTTATCACACCGGAAGAAACTACAAGCTAGTGGAACTAACAGTCATGTTTGTCCTATTTTTAAAAACAGACTTCCCCGTTTATGAACCGGTGCATATAGGATTTTGCTTAGCGCCAACATCGGTTCTTGCGTGGTTCAGGATAATTAATAAATCATTTATAATAAATTGAACGGTATGTTCAAAAACTACCTTAAGACAGCCTGGAGGAATTTCAGAAAGAATAAAACGACGACCTTCATTAATGTGCTGGGCCTGTCGATCGGCATTACCGCTGCTTTATTTGTTTATTTGATCATTCAGTACAATTTTAGCTTTGACAAATATGAGCCTGACAAAGACAGGATCTACCGGGTAGTAACTGAATCTACGGATTTTAAAAACCCGGGAGCTCCCTTGCCACTCTATGAGCAGCTGCAGAAAAATGTAACGGGCATTGATAAGGCAACTGCCATCTTATTGTACACCGGAGGAGGAGTGAAGCTGAACATCGTAAAGCAAGGCAAAATTCAGGCCCAGGTATTCAAAAACCAGGAGGGTATTGTTTTTACTGACAATAATTATTTTAGCCTTTTCCCGCACAAATGGTTGGCAGGAAGCCCATCTGCTTCGTTCAATGACCCATATCGACTTGTGTTATCTCAAAGCCGTGCCCAGTTATATTTCCCAGGCATCCCTCCAGATCAATTGATCGGTAGGTCGATCATTTGCAATGATACGATCAGGACCGTGATTTCGGGCATTGTAAGCGATCTGAACGCCA